>JAGRBY010000382.1 GCA_020433835.1 Anaerolineae bacterium
ATATCGCCCGCATGAAACAGCACACCGGCTGCGATGCGGTCATGATCGCCCGGGCCGCCATCGGCAACCCCTGGATTTTTCAGGGCAAAGACATCGATCAAGTTAGCTTGTCCGAAAAAGCAAACTTAATTCATCGCCACCTCCAGCTTATGCTTGAGTTTTACGGCGAAGAGCGCGGCCTGGTTTTATTTCGAAAGCACGTTGTGAAATACGTGCGCGGCTTGCGCCACAGCTCGGCGGTTAAAGCTCGGCTTGTTGTCTGCAAAACCCCCGAAGAGTTTGTCGACCTGATGAATGAGTACGAAATCGAAATGGCCCGCTATGACGACTCGGTTGCGGATATGTCTGACATTATGGTCGCCGAAGCCGGCTGTGTGCCGGCAGCCTAATAGCCCAATAGCTAAAATAGCGCATAGACAGCCCTTCATCGCATTTTCCACTGCGGATTCATTCGGCCTTGTTCAATCTCAGAAATACGCCAGTTCATTCCTTTTGCGTACTGTTCCGCTTCTTCTTTATCACCAGCCTTACCAATCCAGCCGTGCATTCCAAAATTTCGCATACTGTAAATAACAATGGGATTGTCGAGGAGCACCGCTTGCCAATTTTTCAGCCGGAAGGTGGCCATAACAACAGTAAAAAACTTGTTTTTTTCTTTATGCAGGCCGGTAACATAGGCACGAGCATACCCATCGCCGGAACGCCGCTGGTGGGGGTAAACCTCGGTGCCGGGGGCAAAATGTTTGGAACCGTGAACTTCAGTGCCTTTCATTTGGTATGTCACATCACGTACTTGAGCGGAAAGCCCCCACACCGGTTCTAAATTAGGGATTTGATGGCCCATAATGCCGTTCGGAAGCTGATCGATTGCATGTTTTGGTGCAGCGACAACCACGCCTTTCTGCCACTGCTGCCGCCGAACAGAATGGTCGGGAATGGCTGTAGTGAAGGTATACCGAATGTCTGCTGCCCATCGAAGCCGCCAATCGTGCAGGCTGTCTTTTATCTGCGCGTAACGATCCTGATCGGTAGGCGGAATGGTGATAATTACGGTCATAAGTGACGCATCGACGTCATATTGTGTCATTTTACTCTACCCGATAAACTTACTTTAAATCTGGCGTTCAACCAGCAACCTGCTTTTAGGGAGTGCTCCACATTTCTTTGCCTTATGGTCAGCAGGTTTATTGAACTATGCTGCCATTGTAACGGGAACAAACCGATATTTCAACTCCCTCAAATTAACATATGATAAGGCAGTTTAGCCGTTGATGAACTATACTCTAATCCAAAATGGTCGGCACAATTGCGTTGGATAGCAGTTTGTTACCAAGTAAACTATCCAACCAACCGTCACACCAACTAACAAAGCATCAAACTATCCACCCAAAGGAGAAACAGATGAAAATCGGATTTATCGGTCTTGGAATTATGGGCAGCCGCATGGCCGCCAATCTTCTCAAAGCGGATGTAGAACTCATGGTTCACAACCGTACCAAAGACAAAGCCGCCGACCTGCTGGAGCAAGGCGCGGTCTGGGCCGACAGTCCGGCTGCGCTGGCCTCGGCCGATATTGTCTTTACGATGCTGGCCCATCCGGAAGCCGTAGCGGCTGCCGCGTTTGGCCCAACCGGCTTTCTCGACCATATGCAGCCCAACACATTGTGGGTCGATTGCAGCACGGTCAACCCCAGCTTTGCCAACGAAATGGCCGCCGCTGCCCAGGCTCGTAATATCCGCTATATGGATGCCCCCGTCGCCGGCACCAAGCCACAAGCCCAAAATGCCGAGCTGATTTTCATCGTCGGTGGCGAAGCCGGCGACTTAGCCGAGGTCAAGCCCTATCTGGAGCGCATGGGCAATCGAGTCGTCCACATCGGAAAAGCAGGGATGGGCATTGCCCTCAAAGTTGTGGTCAATAATATGTTGGGCGCGTCGATGGCTATTTTTGCCGAAAGTATGGCCCTGGGCGAGGCGCTGGGCTTGTCGCAAGAGACTCTTTTGAATGTGCTGGTTGGTGGGCCGGTAGCAGCTCCCTTCCTGGCCGGCAAGCGCCCCAAAATCGAGCAGCAAGATTACGATCCCCAGTTCCCCTTACGCTGGATGCAAAAAGATATGCATATGGTTGCTCTGGCTGCTTATGAAGCCGAGGTGGCGATGCCAATCTCTAATGCAACCAAAGAACTCTACCAATTGGCCATTCGAGACGGCTGGGGCGACCAAGATTTCTCGGCCATCTATCAATTTATGGCTGCGAATAAGTAAAGCGTGGCTGCGAGAGATGGCTATCGCATTACGTAATTGGTAAATAGGTATTGGTAATTGGAAATTAAATACCCCAATACCTATTTACCAATTACCACTCCCCTTACTCCAACTCAATCTCTGTCGGCTCATTCTCGCTGTGCGTAATCCGCCATTCTTGCTCCTCCACATCGAAATCGGCAATCTTCTCGATGGGCAGTTTGGCGTATTTGCCGTGGCCTTCCACCGCAACTTTACCGTTGTTCAATAAGATTTCGCCGGTGCCTTCGAAGTAGCGCTCGGCCTCACCCGTGATGCGGCCTACCACCCGCAGCTCTTCGTTTAATGGAACAGGCCGTTTGAAACGGAGTGAAAATTCGACAGTTACGCCCCATAACGTTTCTTCATATTTGTGCAAAATAGCGCGGCCAATCGTTTCATCTAAAATAGCCGTTGCGATTCCGCCGTGGAGCCGCCCCGGATAGCTTTGATGTTCCTCTTTCGGCGTAAAAAGAGCCACCAACTCACCAGTTTCCATTTCGTAAAAGTGGGCCTTTAGCCCTGCCGGATTTTTCATTCCGCACACAATACACATTTTAGAGTTGGGTTGTTTTCCGGTTACGTGATATCGCATCGAGACTCCTGTAAATCGTAAAGTTGATTTATAACGAAATTCTTATGAACTTTATACCCCGGTTTGACGTCTTTTTATTAAAATAATACCAAGCGTCGTTGGGGAGATAGATAACGGTAGGCAAACAGGAATTGAAGCGCAATCCGCTTCAGGTGGCAAATTTGGCCACAGCTGCGGTTCTGTTTGCGAGGCATATTTAGTAAAAGAGGACATCTGCCATGACCAAGCCTGATTACTCTCAATATTCAGCTATAAATTGTGTTCCCGATTGTCAACTAAAAGCCAAAAATATATCCGCTTTAGCCTGCTCGCAAAGTGCTGCTGCTCCGTGTTTAAAATATGCGTCCCCCAACAAGAAACAGAGCACCCCCGGCGAACTTCAACCCACCGCGTCTCCCGCAGACCGTGGCAAATTACAAGCCTTTCAAAAAAGAATCAAACACGGCACCGGCTACTTACAGCGCGTCTCACAAATGGCCCAAAAGCATTTGGCGGCAGTCATAAGAAGCGAGCCGCCGTTGTCTGGCCCCGGTTTCGAGGCCACAAGCCGCGTTTGGTTCACCTTAGAGCAGACAAAGCGCCACATTATGCTGCCGACATCCGGCTCGCTTGTCTTTGGCCACGGTGGGCCAGGGGTTGTTCTCTCGCCGGATATCGACCTAAGTTATGAAGACCAGTACACCCGGCGCTTATCACGGCGACACGCCATCGTCACGGCCACTAAAGGGCATTACACCGTGGCCGATTTAGGTAGTCGTGCAGGCGTTTATTTGAACAATCAACGGGTTAGCCTCTACCCTTCTCGCCCGCTTCGCCTTGGTGACCAGGTTCGGTTGGGGCCGATAAATTTTGTGGTTGATCGTGTCCCAACCGAATTATTGGTTAGCCCCCTATCGCCCCAGCTTCGCCCGGTCTTAACTATTGTTGCTTCCGGGCAGCGGCTGCCGCTAACACCCTCCGGTTCATTCATTATTGGCCGGACAGATGTGCGCCTTGATTATCAACCGGACATCGACCTCAATTCCTACGGCGATTTGGCCCGCCAGGTTTCCCGTCGACACGCCCGACTAGAATGGAAAGAAGGCGTGCCCTACCTCGAAGATATGGGCAGCAGCTTCGGCACCCGACTAAGCGGCAATTTGCTGCCTATTGGCCAGGGGACTCCCCTGTATCCCGGCGACCATATGTGGCTGGCCGGCTGCGTACTGGCTTATGATGTTGAGCTGCGTCAACCAGGCCAGGTAACTGATATTTCTATGTGATTGGTCACGCTGTTCATTATACCAACTGCATAAGCCCGGATTGGGTTGTGTTAACTCTTCAGCAAATCTATGCGGATGCTATGGCACTGGGTAAAAACCAAACAGCGCACGTTATAATCAATTCTTCCAACACAATTCTAACCATTTCTCATGCTAACTCTTATAGAATTCTATACTATTTTCCTTATCATAGTTAAATATGTGATGTTCTCATAACTTCTGGTCTCCACGTTGACCAAATGCAGAGAGCTTATTTCAATTATCAACACCTGAAACCGGTTCTATTACCTTCATGAACACAGCAATCCAACGGCTCTCGGCCTCATTATATCTTCGCTGTAATTTACCAATCTATTTCAAACCTTTTACAAATTTATATGTCTATGGAGGAAATCGATGTTGATGGATTCAAACCAATCTTCTCCCAATAAAGCTGTTTTTAATTTGCAGACCGATAATTTACGTGGAGCAGACCTGCGCGGCGTTAACCTGCGTGGGGCCAACCTGCAAGGGGTTGATTTAAGCGCTGCTATTCTAAGCAACGCCGATTTGCGCGAAGCCGATTTACGAGGCGCGCAGTTGGGCGGTGCTATTCTCATTCGCGCCGATTTACGGCGTGCCAATTTAGAAGGTGCTTGTCTGCAAGGGGCAAAGTTAGGTTTTGCCGACCTTATTGAAGTGAATTTGGCCAACGCCGATTTGCGCGAAGCCGATCTCAACAGCGCCAAACTCAGCCAGGCCAATTTAAGCGGGGCCGACCTGAGCCGAACCAATCTAAACCGCGTCAATTTCCGGGGGGCCATCCTCAAAAAAGCCAACCTTTGCCGGGCCGCCTGCGTGGGCGCTATCTTCAACAAAGCCGATCTGTCGCAGGCGATACTGCGTGAGGTAAACTTGAGCAAGGCTTCTTTAAAAGAAGCGATTTTTAGCCAAGAAGAGAGCACTGATGCCGCGCTCGAAATAGCAGATCTTTACGAGCCGGATAAACAACCGGTCCTCTAAGCTGTGCCCTCATCTGGAGCTGATTTTCCAGGGAAGTGCGACAAGCCTCGGTTAAGGCGACACCGAGAATGAAAATTTATTGGAGCGACAAAGCTCGCTTTGTCATCCGTAAGGGGGCAAAAGTAAACTTTGTCGCTCCATGGCTCTATTTCCCAAAGGAAAAGCCTCGCTTATTGCTCTGCAATGGATAGTTTTACAAGGGATTGGTCCGGTTTCCTTACAAAGAGCGTACGGTCACAACGTAATCTAGCGCTTTAGCGCATTTTCTCAACCCAATGCCAAAAACCGAACCAATCTTAACCCTAATTGCAAACTAACGTTTGTGGCCCTTATTTGTTGACCAACTCCCCTATTCTTATTAAAATAGTCCCACATATGTCATCTTTATAGAGTTTATCGGATTTAAGATGATAGTCACTTAACACCCTAAAGGTGAGGCTGGTTTTGCCCGTTACGTCCGCTATGGCGTAGCAAAAAGTGGCTGTCACCTATTTCTGATAATGTCTAATAAACAATTTATCAGTTGTAACCTGCGAGGAAGCAATGTGTGCGCAACAATGATTGTTGAAGGCCCAATACGAAGGGAGATGGCGCGTCCAACTCGCTGGCGACTAAGAACGCTTTTAATTTTCCTGCTTCTCGCTCTTTTTGGATGTAATAACGGTACATCCGGCTCAAATTCGTCCCTTTTAGATGGGACAACCGAATTTGAAAAAGGCGTTATTGCCGAACTCCCTAATCCACAAACCTATCGTCTTGGCCTGCATACCGAAGTAACCGGTGCTGGAGCCCAAATAGGCGATTTGACCATCCGCGCTGCCCGTTTGGCTGTTGAAGAGATAAACGCCGCCGGAGGCGTTAATGGTATTCCCCTTGAACTCGTCGTTCGCGACGTACGCTCCGACCCGCAAATTGCATTAGAAGAATATCGACAGGCCGTGGCTGAAGATAATCTGGTGGCCCTGCTAGGGCCGCTCAAATCGGCTTATGCTATCTTGATGGTGCCTGAACACAAGCAGCAAACCCTGCCGATGTTTATCGGAGCCACCAACTACACCCTCACCGAGCAAGGAGCCGATAACCTCTTTCGCGCTCGCCCCAGCGACCGTTTAGGTGCGGCGGCGATGGTTACCATCGCCATCGACGAGCTTGATTCTAAACGCATCGGCCTGGTGTACGACAGCGATGCCTTTGGCAGCGGCGGGGCCGAACTTGTTCGCCGCGAGCTGAGCCGGCGTAACCTATCGCCGGCTGTCGATATCAGCTATACCACCAACACCGGCGAGTTCGATCAACTCGTCCGGCGGCTGGCCAATGCGCAGGTCGATATGATATTAATTTACGGCACCAACCAAACCGATGTTGGCCGCCTGCTGCGAACCATCCGCTACTGGGATTTGGATATTCCGATCTTTACGTCGCCCGGTGGCTCCTCGGTTGTTACCCATAATGTTGCCGCCGAAGCCCAGGACGGTATCTTGGCTATCAGCGACGGCTTTTTACGCGACTCACCCAAGACGGCCCGTTTTCAAGATGCTTTCGTGCGCCGTTTTGGTCTACAGCCCGATACCTACGTGGCCTGGGCTTATGACGCGGTTTATCTTTTAGCCGATGTACTGGCTAAGCATCCTGAGGCCACCGGCAACGAACTCAACGACCTTATTCGCCAATCGTCATATGAAGGTACGCAAGGTCGCTATCAATTTGATGAAAAAGGCGAAGGGCTGCATTCCGTAACCATTGTGCATATGCAGGATGGCATTCCCCAGCCGGTTGGCACCTACAGTCTGGCCAGATTTGCGCCCAACAGCAGTTGGTACACCGTTAAAAC
>JAGRBY010000383.1 GCA_020433835.1 Anaerolineae bacterium
TCCATATCCCTTCTTCGCTGGCCGCCGGTAGTTAAAACTACAGGCCCCAATACTATCGAAGTGATTGTCTTTGGCAACGCACGTTGGGATCAAATACCGACGCTCATGTTAGGTGGTTTTTTTGTGGTGGCCATTCTCATGTCGTTTCCAATACCGGGGCAATCGACCACATTTGTGGCTATTAAGGTCGGGCTGGTGTCGATATTCTTGATAGCCTCGTTGGTTGCCGCCGTTTGGATGCGAAGTCGACACACCTATTATCGCATCGATCTCAGTTCGGGGCAGGTGCAGCGGCAGCGTAAAACCTTGGGACGACCGGAAAAGCTCAAGAACTATTTACTCCAATTACCGGTTCGGGCCGGTTCCGACTGCCAATCGCAAAGTGAAGATAATAGAGATGCCACGATGCGCTATTCAACCTGCTGGACGCTAAAAGATGGACGACGCAAACTTACCATTGTTCATAAAGACGAGGCTGAAGCCCAGCAGTTTAGAGTCGATCTGGCTGAGCATGGCTGTCCCGTTACTGATTCTATGGTTGCTACCGGCGGCTAATTTTATCCCCCCCAAGGGGGATGTCTTATCCCCCTTGGGGGGGAGACAAGTTCCCCT
Source organism: Anaerolineae bacterium (assembly GCA_020433835.1). The sequence goes on from JAGRBY010000383.1 coordinate 613, forward strand.
TTAAAGGTGATACCTATTTTCCCCCGAAAGGTGATGACTATTTGCAGTAATGCTTGTAAAATAGTGTCACGATTGATATTAGTTTACTACTACTTGCCACAGATACCCTTTAAATACAAACCCGACTGCAAGGTCTGAATAGTGAAGAAAAGGCTCGGCGATGAGTCGGAATTTATGCTTAATGACGACACAATTTGGATACAGAACCTGTCCGCTTTGCGATGCCGGTTGGTTATTCATTTGTCGTGTAAATAGTGAGCGAATTCTGGACTCATTATCTTTTGAGATGATTTTCTAAAAAGATATGTTACAGGTTCGCTTTTTTGTTACGTGGGGGTAGTGTCCGGGGTAAGGCCGGCACAGGCTATCGGAAAGGAGGTAGGCCACCGCAAAAAATGTGATGAGGTATCCGGTTTCAACGAGATGCTCAACGCAGCATTGTGAGGAAAGTTGAAGCATTGTAAATACAGAGTGTAGCCCCACTCTTTATCTATCAACTTATTAAACAAGGGAGCGAAAACTTATCATGGAAGATAAAAGCAGGTATGAAGGTTATTGGAAAGCAAACATAAGGTTAATTATGATTTTGTTGGCGATTTGGGCTTTTGTATCGTATGTGTGCGGTATTTTGTTAGCCCCGGCACTTAACAGCATCAACCTTGGCGCTGTGCCATTAGGCTTTTGGTTTGCCCAGCAGGGATCAATGATAACCTTTGTAATTTTAATCTTCGTCTATTCCAAGTTGATGGATGGCATAGACAAAGAATTTGATGTAAACGAGTGAGGTGAAAAAGCATGAGCGTTGAAGTTTGGACTTATTTACTTGTGGGATTGAGTTTTGCCGGTTACATCTACATTGGTTACATGAACCGTGTGAAAGACACCAAAGGCTTTTATGTTGCAGGTCAGGGCGTACCGGCTATCGCTAACGGCGCAGCTACAGCAGCTGACTGGATGTCGGCAGCATCATTTATCTCGATGGCCGGGATTATTGCCTTCTTAGGCTATGACGGCGCTATTTACTTGATGGGTTGGACCGGCGGTTACGTACTGTTGGCCCTTTTGCTGGCTCCGTATCTGCGTAAGTTTGGTCAATACACTGTGCCGGACTTTGTTGGTGACCGCTACTATTCGAATACCGCTCGCGCTATTGCAGCCGTTGCAGCCGTATTTATCTCGTTTACCTATGTTGCTGGTCAGATGCGTGGTGTTGGTATTGTTTTCAGCCGCTACCTTCAGGTTGAAATCTGGTTAGGCGTTGTTATTGGGATGGTCATTGTGGCCTTCTTCGCCGTATTGGGCGGTATGAAAGGGATTACCTGGACACAGGTCGCCCAATATGCCGTACTCATTCTGGCTTACCTTGTTCCGGCGTTTGCGCTGGCTTTCATTATTACCGGTATTCCGGTACCCCAGCTCGCGTTGACCTTTGGCGATATTATTCCTCGGCTGGAAGGTCTTCAAACCGAGTTAGGCTTTAACTCTTACATTAACTCCAACCGCGCTATGATTGATGTCTTGGCAATTACCATCGCCTTGATGGCCGGTACCGCCGGTTTGCCGCACGTAATTGTTCGCTTCTATACCGTTCCCAGCGTGCGGGCTGCTCGCTATTCCGCCGGTTGGGCGCTGCTGTTCATTGCTTTGCTGTACACCACCGCTCCGGCGCTGGCTGCTTTCGCTAAGCTAAACCTGCTCGAAACGCTAAACGGCGTATCCGTAGAGGCTGTTCAAACCGAACCCAGCTTGGGTTGGGCCAGAAGCTGGGAAACTACAGGGCTACTTTCCTTTGATGACAAAAATGGTGATGGCGTTTACTCCATGGCTGCCGGCGATACCAACGAAGTGACCATCGACCGCGATATTATCGTCCTGGCTACGCCAGAGGTTGCCGGTCTGGCGGCTCCCATTATCGCCATTGTGGCTGCGGGTGGTCTGGCAGCAGCGTTGTCAACAGCTTCCGGTCTCCTGCTGGTTATCTCCAGTTCATTGTCTCACGATATTTACTATCGTTTGATTAAACCAACCGCGACAGAAGGCGAACGTCTGATGGTCGGTCGCCTGGTTATCTTTGGGGCTATTCTGGTTGCCGGTTACTTTGGTATCAACCCCCCCGGCTTCGTGGCTGAGGTTGTGGCCTTTGCCTTCGGCTTGGCTGCAGCCAGTTTCTTCCCTCTTATTTTGCTCGGTATCTTTGATAAGCGCAACAACAGCACCGGTGCGGTCGCCGGGATGATCGTTGGCTTGGTCTTCACCACGGTTATGATCGTTGGTCAACGGTCGGTGCAGTTGCTCGGTACACCCGAACCAATGTTTGGCAACTTCATGGGTATTAGCGCTCAAGGTATCGGCACGGTTGGGATGATCCTCAACTTTGTTATCTCCTTCGTTGTCTCACGTGCTACCGAAGCACCGCCGCAAGAAATTCAAGATATGGTCGAGTCGGTTCGTATTCCACGTGGTGCTGGGGCTGCTAGCAGTCACTAAGATTACGTAGAGTGCTAGAACGTTCTTGAACGTACACTAATCCTTCTGGGATACTGTTCGAGAGGGGTGTGACACGCACCCCTCTCTTTTCCTTCGAAAGCTCAAAAAAAGATAAAATGTAACTACTCAGCCGTCATGCCCGAATGTTTTTAGCGGGCATCTACTTAAGGCCAACGAATGGATTCCCGCTAAAAACGTGCGGGAATGACGCAAAAAGCCACCACTGCTGAGTAGTTACGATAAAATTAAAAAGAAAAATTTAAAGGTTGTGCTTATGGGCAAAGCTGCACCTTCCACTTTTAAGACGCCTTTTAGAAACAGAAATACAAAACTCTGTCTTTAGCACTTTAAAGTGTTACGACAAGAAACCAGGGTTTTTAGCATTAAAAAGCAACCGCTTTTGCCCCAAGAGGTTGTCAATGAGACATCAGAATCCTGGTTTCTAAAAAAGTGCAAACATAGTGATAAAAGCTTACAGAAAACATCGTTAAACAATACCGTCAACAGGCATACCATTTGCATGAATGTTGTAGAATTTATCGAGCATCTTCATCCGTTTGATTATCTAACTCCACAAGAACTTGATCAGGTTGCTGCGGATCTTATTCAAAAAGAATATTTCGGCGATAGTTTGATTCTTGAGCAAGGTGGAGAAACCAGCCAATATTTATATGTTATTCGTCATGGATCGGTGAAACTTCAGCGTGATGGGCGAGCGATTCAGGTCCTTGAAGAGGGAGAGCTTTTTGGTTTTCCTTCTATGCTCAGCCATAATCCGCCTTCGTCAAACGTTATTACTGATGAGCATACATCGTTGCTGCTCATTCCTGAAGCCATTTTTCGCAAGTTGTTACATAATGAAGAATTTGCTGAATATTTCAACAAAAACTTGAGTGGTCGATTGCAAAAGCTGGCCACTCCTGATGCCCGGCCAGCTGAGGATAGTTTAACCAGTCCGATTAGGGCGCTTATGGTCCACTCGCTGGTTTCCGTAGCTCCTGATACCACCGTTTTAGCAACCACCCAGCATATGCGCGAAGCACACGTAAGCTGCGTTATCGTCGAGAGCGACCCGCCCGGCATTGTCACCGACAGAGACCTGCGCAACCGCGTTTTAGCCCAAGGTTTAAGCACAAATATCGAAATTGGTCAGGTTATGACCCAGCCGGTCAAATCCGTTCCGGCCGATATGCCGCTTTACAGTGCGCTGTTGGTTCTGTTTGAAGAAGGTATCCATCACTTGCCGGTAACCGACCATGGTGATATTATCGGTTTGATAACAACCACCGATTTGCTGCGCCATCAAGCGCAAAGCCCGTTTTACCTGTTAAAACGGCTTGAAACGCTGGATGGATCGGCCAAAAGTTTAGCCACCTACGCGCCCCAACTGTTGCAAACTGTTCAAGGCTTGTTTGATAGCGGCTTAAATGCAATACAGATTGGTCGGGTTGTATCCAGTATCAATGATACACTCTTAAGACGCTTACTCGTTTTGGCCGAAGAAACCTTTGGCCCGCCACCCACACCCTACACGTGGCTTATTTTCGGCTCTGGGGGACGCTCGGAGCAAATTCTGCTCACCGATCAAGATAACGCCCTGGTGTACTTAGAAGAATCGCCGGAAGCACGGACCTATTTTAGCCGATTGGCCGAATATGTAACCAACGGCCTCCTGCAAGCCGGCTTTCCACCCTGCCCCGGCGGCTATATGGCTACCAACTGGTGTTATCCATTGCATCACTGGCAAGCCTTATTTGAAGAATGGATTCAAGCCCCAAAGCCTCAAGCTATCCTTGAGGCAGCCATATTTTTCGATTTCCGGGCAGTTCATGGTACACTGTCCCTGGATTCCATAGAAAAGCTTATTTTAGAATCGGGAGAGTACGATCTTTTTTTAGCCCACATGGCGCGAACTGCCGTTCGTTTTCGTCCTCCACTCGGCTTTTTTGGCCGAATTCGTCAAAAAGATGGCTTTGTAGACCTCAAAGAAGGCGGCATTGCTCCCATCGTTGGGTTGAGCAGAGTGTACGCCTTAGAATGCGGATCACAGAGTCGTGCCACGATAGATAGACTAGAAGATGCGGTTAACGCCGGCAGCTTAAGCGAGCAAGGGGCTGAAAACTTAGCCGAGACATTTCGCTTTTTGCAATGGCTCCGATTACGCAGCCAGCTTGAAGAGGCTAACTCTCACCGAAAACTCGATAATAAAATTCGGTTGGAAAATCTTTCCTATCTGGAAAAACGCTATCTCAAGGATGCTTTTTTGGTTATTCACGAGATGCAAGAGTCGGCGGAATTACGCTTTAGATTAGCTATGTTAGGTTAGCGACTAAAGCATGTTTGCCAAAAAGAGAGGAGGCCAAAGTATGAACCGATTTGCAATTCGAGGTCAGCGACTAATTGCTATATTTCTTGTTGGCTGCTTATTCTTCAATTACCCTCTCCTTTCTCTATTTAGTACCACCGGCATGCTGTGGGGCATTCCCATTTTATACATTTATGCATTTACTTCGTGGCTTATTGTTATTTTGTTGATGTTTATCGTCATCGAGCTGCGACCTTAGGGACGGCTATAAACAATCGGTTATACCAAGGCTAACTAACTATGATGTTACAGGGCGGTATAATTTTATTTGTCTCTTTTGCCTACATCGGCTTTTTATTTGCCATTGCGCACTACAGCGATAAGCGAGCCGATGCCGGACGGAGCGTTATCAGTAACCCGTATATCTATTCCCTTTCATTAGCGGTTTACTGTACAGCTTGGACCTTTTACGGCAGCGTTGGCCGAGCCGCCAGCACCGGCATTGGCTTTCTGCCTATCTATTTAGGTCCTACGCTGATGGCTGCCCTGTGGTACCCGGTGATGCGAAAAATCATTCGCATTAGCAAATTAAACCGTATTACCTCTATCGCTGATTTCATTAGTTCGCGTTACGGCAAAAGTAGCTCATTGGCCGGGCTGGTAACCATTATCGCGGTCGTTGGTATTATCCCTTACATCTCCCTACAACTTGAAGCTGTATCGACTAGTTTTTCTGTTATGTGGGAACATTCTGAAATCGCCGCTTCTGTTCCACGTGGCAATATGACAATCTTTAGCGATACAGCTTTTTATGTGGCACTGCTCTTAGCTACGTTTGCCATCATTTTTGGTACCCGTCACCTTGACACAACCGAACGACACGAGGGTCTGGTTGCCGCCATCGGCTTTGAATCAATCATTAAACTAATGTCTTTTTTGGCGGTTGGTTTCTACGTTACCTACGGAATTTTTAACGGCTTTAGCGATATTTTTACCCAGGCATCGCAAATTCCTGAGCTACAGTCGCTTTTTACCATGGAAAACGCCGGCACATACACCGATTGGACGTGGCTTATGTTCCTGTCGATGATGGCCATTATGTTTTTACCCCGCCAGTTTCAAATGACGGTGGTGGAAAACGTAAACGAGAAACATTTAGACAAGGCCATTTGGCTGCTGCCGCTCTATCTGTTGGTTTACAATATTTTTGTTTTACCCATTGCCTTGGGCGGGCTGCTGCTTTTTTCTTCCGGCGCAGTCGATGCCGATACGTTTGTTTTGACCATTCCCATCTCGCAGGGGCAAGAAGAGTTGGCCTTGATGGTTTTTATCGGTGGATTGTCGGCGGCCACGGGAATGGTTATTGTGGCCACGGTTTCTCTTAGCACGATGGTTTCTAATGAATTGGTCATGCCGGCCTTGCTTCATTTTGGACCGCTGCGGCTATCGAAAAGCCGCGATCTGGGCGGGGTGCTGTTGGGTATACGGCGCGGGACAATTATTTTGGTGCTGCTGTTGGGCTATAGTTACTTCCGGGTAACCGGTACCTCGTAC
>JAGRBY010000384.1 GCA_020433835.1 Anaerolineae bacterium
GAAGAAAAGCTTAACATCGAAGTCGATGCGGCGCGTGATATTCATGTGAAGGTTCTGCCGCGTGAAGAAGCCTTTCAAATTCCCGATCTTATTCGTACCAAAATCAACCTGCTGCCGGAAGGTATTACCGAAGTCCGCACGGTCGAAATCGAGGGCTTGGATCTGCAAGCCGATGGCGGCACCCACGTTGCCAATACACGCGAGGTGGGTAAGATTAAAGTAGTTGGGTATAAGAGTAAGGGCAAGATTAATAAACGCATTCAACTTGAGATTGTGGATTAAACTGAAAATTATTAAGAGGCACACCTTATGAAAGAAACAATGGCCTATTTCAAACCGGCCTCCCCGGAAGTTAACTTTTCAAAACTCGATGAGACGGTTTTGAATTTTTGGGATGAAAATAACACCTTTGAACGCAGCGTCGAGCGGCGACCGGTCGAAAATTCATATGTGTTCTACGATGGCCCGCCTTTTGCCACCGGTCTGCCCCACTACGGCCACATTATGACCAGCATCATCAAAGACGTGGTGCCGCGCTTCTTTACTATGAAAGGCAAGCGCGTCGAGCGTCGCTTTGGCTGGGACTGCCACGGCGTGCCGGTCGAGTTTGAGCTGGAAAAAGAGATAGGCCTCAATGGCCGGGCCGACATCTTGGAGATGGGCATCGGCAACTTCAACGAGGCTTGCCGGGGTATTGTACTGCGCTACACCCGTGAGTGGCAGGAGGTCATCACCCGCATTGGCCGCTGGGTTGACTTTGTAAACGATTACAAGACCATGAATCCGGACTACATGGAAACCGTTTGGTGGGTCTTCAAAACACTATACGACAAAGGACTGATCTACGAAGATTACAAGGTCGTTCACTATTCGTGGCGGCTGTCAACGCCGTACTCCAACTTTGAGGCGACGCTGGATGATGCCTACCGCATGCGGCAGGACCCATCGGTGGTGGTCACGTTCAAGCTTGATGACGAAGATACCAAAGTTTTGGCCTGGACGACCACCCCCTGGACACTGCCTTCCAATATGGCGCTGGCCGTCAGCCCGGAGATCACCTACGCCAAGATCAAAAATGGCGACGGCACAACCTACGTATTAGCCAAAAGCTTGGTCGAGCAACACTTTAAAGAGGGCGAGTATGAAACGTTGGCCGAATTCAGCGGCAGCGAACTCGTTGGCAAGAGCTATCAGCCGCTGCTGCCCTATTTTGCCGACAAGAAGAGCGAAGGCTCGTTCCGCATTCTCAGCGCCGATTTTGTCTCGGATGAAGATGGCACGGGTATCGTTCACATCGCGCCGGCTTATGGTGAGGATGACTTCTTCCTGTCTCGCGCCAACGGTGTGCCGATGGTCAACCCGGTCAACGACACTGGCGACTTCGACACCACCGTGCCCGATTTCGCCGGGATGAACGTTTTCGACGCCAACCGGCCCATCATCCAAAAACTTAAAGCCGATGGGCTACTTCACTCACAAAAAACCATCGACCACAGCTACCCGCACGACTGGCGCACCGATACGCCGCTGATCTATCGCGCCATTCCGTCGTGGTACGTGGATGTGACCAAATTTAAGAAAGATATGCTGGCCGCCAACCAGGAGATCAACTGGTACCCGCCGCATGTTAAAAATGGCGCATTCGGCAACTGGCTGGAAGGCGCACGCGATTGGGCCATTTCGCGCAACCGTTTCTGGGGCGCACCGATCCCGGTCTGGCGCTGCACCGCCGATGATTGTACCGCCGAGGTTGTGGTTGGCAGTGTGGATGAGTTGAAGGCGCTGTCGGGCATCGAGGAACTGACCGATCTGCACAGCCATTATGTCGATAAAATCACCTTCCCCTGCGCCGACTGTGGCGCGGAGATGCGGCGCATCCCGGAGGTGCTCGACTGCTGGTTTGAGTCCGGCTCGATGCCGTATGGCCAGATTCACTACCCGTTTGAGAACAAAGATTGGTTCCAGGAAAATTTCCCGGCTGACTTCATCGTCGAGTATATCGGCCAGACGCGGGGTTGGTTCTATACGTTGGTGGTGTTGAGTGCGGCGCTGTTCAACTGCCCGCCGTTTAAGAACGCTATCGCCCACGGTATTTTGTTAGGTGAAGATGGCCGCAAGATGAGCAAGCGGCTGCGTAACTATCCTGATGTCGATGAAACCATCGCCAAATATGGGGCCGATGCGCTGCGGCTGTACCTGATGGGCCACCCGGTTATCGACGGTAACGACAGCAGCATCGAAGGCGCGGGTATCAGCGAGATGCTGCGCCGCTTCGTCATCCCGGTTTGGAACGCCTTCAGCTTCCTGACCCGCTACGCCGAGATCGACCAGTGGCAGCCGGTCACCGGCTTTGCCGATGCGCCGGACGTAACCGAGCCAACGTTCAGCGATCTCGACCGCTGGATTCGGTCGCGCACCTACGCGCTGACCTACGAGGTGGACGAAGCGCTGAGCGGCTACCGGCTGCGCGAGGCGGTCGGGCGGCTGCTCGATTACATCGATGACCTGAATAACTGGTATATCCGCCGTTCACGGGATCGTTTCTGGCAGGCCGAAAAAGATGGTGACAAATTGGCTGCCTACCAAACCCTGCACGAAGTGATGGTCTTGTTGTGTCAGGTGGCTTCGCCGCTGGCACCGTTTTTCACCGAGTTGATGTACAAAAACCTGACCGGCAATGAGTCGGTTCACCTGACCGACTGGCCGATGCCCGACAAATCGGTCATCGATGAGGAACTCAACGCCAAAATGGCCGAGGTGCGACAGATTGCTTCGTTGGGGCTGGCAGCGCGGGCCAAGGTTAACATTAAGGTTCGCCAGCCGCTCAGCAAAGTGACGGTGCGCAACAATCATCAACTCGGCCCGGTCGATATCGAGCTGATCAAGGACGAGCTAAATGTCAAAGCTGTTGAGCTGCGCGACGACGTTAGCGAATACACCGAAGCCATCGCCAAGCCGAACGCCCGCGTCATTGGGCCGCAGTTCGGCAAGGAGACGCCGCAAATTATGAAGGCGGTCAAATCGAACAACTTCGAGGCGCTGCCCGACGGTAGCTACAAGGTAGCCGGTAACGACGCCTGGATTTTGGACGCCGATGTGATCAACGTCCACTTTGAGGGCAAAGACGGCTTCGCCTGCGAAACCCTGCGTGATCTGGTGGTGGTGCTCGATGTCCACGTTACGCCGGAGCTTGAGCGTGAAGGGCTGGCTCGCGACCTGGTGCGCCAAGTTCAAACCCTGCGCAAGGAAGCGGACTACAAACTCGATGACCGTATTACTGTTGGTTTTATGACCAGCGACGAATCGCTGCAAGCCATCATCAACGAGTTCGGTGCTTACATTCGCAGTGAGACGCTAGCTAAATCGCTGCTGACGGAGTCGGCTGATGATTGGGATTTAACCAAAGAAGTGACCGTTGGTGATGTCACGCTGAATATTGGCGTCAAGCGATAGACGGTGACCTACTGCAACCCACACTTTATGTTCCACATCCTGCATTCTATGGGCGTAGGATGTGGAACATAGGTGTGAGGTAATCGCCGTATTTTAATCTTTAACGCTTTTTTTATAGCGTCCCTTTATCCTCATGAACCCCTGACGTCAGACAACTCCCCAGAGATGGAACTGTTTTTCACGTTGCTATCGTTGCCTCGAACCTGGTTCTTTCCTCTGCCCCATTAACCCCATCATATACGAATCATCACATCCAAAGCCATTTTAGATGGTGACCTTGCGTTGAACTCATACCTATTCAGATGGTTGTCTTTGCCTTTGTATGGTTCCAAGAGGCAATTTTTTTCATTTTGGCTATCTTGTCGTGGTTTCCTTACAGACGGTCATACTTAAATTTGTTTAAAATAGTTAGAGGCTTAGCACAATATATTGAGCATTATGAGCTACTGGTTCATCGTGCCCCAGGGGAGGATGTAATGATCGATTCAAAATCAGGCAAATTTGCAGGCTATGTAGCCAGGATTTTTCAAATCCTGCATAGGTATCGTAAATTCGATATGAGCAGTAATTAGGAGTAATCTCATGAAACGTTCTCCTTTGCGAGTGGGTTTTTTTCTGGGATTGCTGACTGTAATACCTGTTCTCTTTCTTACGTATCTGGGCAATCGATGGGCTGATTTTCCGTTTGTTCCCTTTCATCTGTTTGATTTTGCCACGTATATTCTACCTCCTTCTGTTGTGGACTTTGGTGTTGAGACTGTCGTTGGAATAGCGTCGCTGTTCAATCTCAACCCACTTGCTGATGTGGTTAAGTGGGTAGGGCATATTATGGCTATTTTCGCGTTTGCCTGTATCGGTGGCGTGTTTGGAGTCATTTCAGCGGTAATCAATAGCTGGACCTTTGTCATGAAAATGCCCTGGATTGGCCTTTTGTTTGGGGTGGTTGAACTGCTTCCGTTTGCTTATGTGGAAACGTATCACGGTTTTCCGACATCAGGGTCAACGGTAAATCTCATTTGGTTTACGGTTATTTTTGCCAGTTGGGGGTTGATACTGGGCTGGTTGTTACAAGAAATCGCCAGGTCTGAGGCTTAGCCGTATAGCTTACCGGCTGCTGTTTGACCTAAGCCTCGAAAATTGAATAAAATTATCGACATCATGAAGTAATTCGGGTAAACTCATAAGTAACACCTTTCATTTACTATTTATCCAACTTAGTTTGTCAGGTAATTTCTATCCACGATCTTGCTACTGGAACTTCTGGAAGGAACAAGTTACCATGAGTGTTCGTTTAAAAATCGTACTAAGCTATCTAATCCTTATCCTTATTTTCATTGGTTTAGGAACCTATATTATCTATTCCGAACGGTACATTGCTGCTCAAATGGCGCTGTTAGACAAACAGTTTGATCAAACAGCGCTTGGCGGCACAGAGTTGGATAAGGCGGAGGACCTTGTTAAGGATTTGCTTACCACCCGCTTGACGCTTCATGAGCTACTTTTAGATGAGCCTGGTGCCTCTCAGGATTTTCAAAAAAGCGGCGAGCATTTTGATACGCATTATGATGAATTGGTGGCTGTGTATGAAAGGTATGTCGCTTCTGCATCTGAAGGTACTGATGCGCGGTTGACCGAAATTGAGGCGAACCGTTTGCAATTGGAAGCTATCGCCCAGGGTCAGATACATTTTCAAGAAGATACTGCGGATGTGGTCAATTTGATAAATGAGGGCAAGCGCGATCAGGCGAAAGCGATGCTGGATGAAGACGTTGAGCCTGAACTGATTGGCCTGAATGAACAGGTGTTTGACTTTGAAGAAACTGTTGAGCAGCAGATGGAGCAGGCTAATGAGGCCTTTGATGAGGCTATTCATGCGGTTGAGCAGCGGGTTGCTTGGCTGCGCCTGATTACCATGACGTTGATTGGGGTAAGTATCTTCATCGCTGTAGGTCTGAGCGCCTGGATTGGCAAACTGATTACCGACCCGGTCAATGCGCTGTCTCTAACGGCCGAGTCAATTGAACAAGGTGCGTATGAGTTGAAGCGCCTGCCGCCGTTGGTTGAACGTCAAGACGAATTTGGGATATTGGCCCGTGTGTTTCAACGGATGGCGAGTGAAATTCATACCCGCGAGCAAAACTTAAAACAACAGATCCAACAACTCTATATCAAGATTGATCGTAAGAAGAAAGAAGAGCAAGTGGCTGAGATTACCGAAACCGATTTCTTTCAATCGCTCGAAGCCAAAGCCTCGCAATTCCGCAAGCGTGCATCCCGATCAAATTCTAATAGCTAATCTTGTGGGCTGTCTCCATGTTAGCCGTCGGTTATCTCTCCCCATCAAAACTATCATGATGTTTACAAAAGTTAGATAAACCTTTTATTTTTTGAAAATCCCATTTATAATTGAGAAATACAGGCTTTAAAACAATCTAATATATTCCATTATCTCTAACCCACTCGAATTTCAAAAACCTTTCTCAACAGGAGCTGAACATGATCTCGTATATTACCCAAAAACACGTCGCCGACACCATGGATGAAGTAGCGCACACTCCCCCGGATGATGCTAGTTACGTTACCGATAAGATGATGGAAGAACAGCCTGTTCTTGTGGAGTATTTGTATCGACTGGATGACCTGCCTTTTGATCTGGAAGAGACGGTTCATTTTAGCGATGCTGAACGTGATTATATCTTTTACATTTGTATCGTTGTTTGGAAAGCCCTATCAGAAAGTGCTCGTCCCACTCCCCGAGTGACGTGGAGCGATCTTTATTCGGTCATCGCCGACTATGAGCATCAATTTGTCGAGATGGTGAAGCAGGGTCCCGGTTCCGCTACGGGTGCGGCGCTCCGATTTATTGAAGAGCATCCCGAACCGGAACTGCTGCGGTTTATAACTGATGCTATGCGCCCTCGCCCAGATGATCCCAACTTTCCTCCTATCCGTCCCGAATACCATTCCATCGCGACCATGGTTTTTCAAATAGTTTTAACAGCGATGCTGGGTAACAGTAATCACAATTAATTCGAAACGAGGTTTCACAAATTTATGCATCTTGCCTCTCACCAATATCTCGATGACAAGCAGATAGCATACCAAAAGCTGGAATTTTCTGAGTCAACCGAAAAAGGCGCAGCCAATGTGGCCAAGGCGCTGGGCTTTCGAGAGCGGCAAATGATCAAAACGTTGATCTTCACCACCGGCGAAGGTGAACACGTACTGGTTATGGTCGGTGGCGATCAGTCGGCCAAATCAGGGATGTTGAAAAAAGCTATTGGTTCACGAAATATCAAGATGGCGACACCTGAAGCGGTTAAAGAACTGACCGGATACCAGATTGGCTCAATCCCACCGTTTCATTGGCAGCCGGTCGGGTTTCGAACATTTATCGATGGTAGTGTCGATCTGTTGACTGATAGGAGAATGTCATTCCCGCATGCTTTTAGCGGGAATCCAGCCGGCGGAGCTA
>JAGRBY010000385.1 GCA_020433835.1 Anaerolineae bacterium
AAGCCGTTTCGTCTTCGTGAGCGTAGTAAGGCAAATCTTGCTGCAATCCATTAAGGTAAACAAACCAGGCCAGGAGAGCAATACCAATGACCAGCATCGAATGGGAGAAGTGAAATGATCTTTGCACCATGAACGAAAACTCTGGCAGCCTTACTTAAACGCTGCTCCAACCATGAACCCATCACGGATAGAGTCGGCGATGCCCTGGAATAGCCAACGTCCATAGCGACCCACCTGGAATATGTGGTGTTCTTCCAGCCGCCGTAGGGCAGCAGCTTTCCAGGTGGAGCCGGGCCAGGCCCAGGTGTAGGCAACTTCAATCCAGGTGGGATCGACCACTTCCGGCTGCGCGATAAATTGCCATTGCTGGAGTTCGCGCACTACGGCATCGGCGTAAATCTGGATTTCTTGGGTTGACGGTTTTTGGCCACCGATGTAGGTTCGCTCGACATAAATGCTAACGCGGTCGTTAGCCGCCTGACTTGATTGAGGCAGAAACGACGTATCAACATTGCTGTAAAAACCAACGCGATGGAAGCCTGATTTGGCATCGGGGTTGTAAAGCCAATGTTCGGTCGGGCATTTCGGGCCTTTGGTTGCGCCGATATTGAGCACCAGCACGCTGGTATAGGGATCGGGTTCGGCATCGACGGCCAACCCAGTCATCTCAAGCATCTTGTTGAGCGGTAGGGTCGAAATAAGATGCTCGTACGGTTGCATCGTCCCATCGGCAAATGCTACTTCGTGCCGATGGGGATCGATATGGGTTACTTGTTTGCCATAACGGATATCACAGCGCCGGGCCATTTCCTGGGCCAGAGTATTGAGGCCGGCCTGCGGATAAACAAAAGTGACGTTATAGCCAACCGGCGCAGCTTCATTAAACGTACCGCGCAGCACCTGAGAAATGTTGATCGGTGACTTGTAGGCATCTTGCGGCGCGATGCGCGTATGCAGACCGGCTGTATAAAGCCCGTGGAAGGGTTCAAAAAACTTTTCGGTCAGGGTGGGGCCAAAGCTCTGAAGCTGCCACTCGGCCATGGTGGTAGGGATGTTTTTGGGAGCGGTAACAATTTCATGCAACACCTGGGCCGCTACCGTATCGCCCATATAACGAAGATGATTTTGCAGCGGATAGGGGACATACACATCATCATCGGCGAAGTAAACGGATGAATGCCGTTTGTAGGATTTGATGGGGGTGGTCGATTTGATGAAGTGCAAAATGGCCGGGTCGCCGCCAAAAATCCAGTGTCCACCGCCAATTTCAAAGCGATATACTTCGCCATCGTCAGGACAGTCGGCCAAACGCTGTGGCATGTTGGGTCGAACGTAATAGGATGAGCAGATACCACCAGGGGCATCGACTGCTTCGTAAATCGGTAAATTAGCGGTTAACCCGGCGGCCAGACCGGTCATGCCGGCACCCAAAATAAAACAACGATTATTCACGTACATTCCTGTAACTTAAATTGTATTTACTCAGTCAGCAGACAGGTGACTGGCACTTAATCGGAGTAATTGTAGCTTTAGATACCACGCAATGTTCTCTATTTGAGCAAAAGTGCCAGTCACCTGAGTAGTGACCTTAAATTTTTTGTGTTCTTCATTTTGACGACTCGCTTCGACGTCGAAAGCGGGCATCTTTCAAACCCAAAGCAATCGATGAAAACAGTCGCCAATTAAGACGTTTGAGAATTAATTTGTACTGACCGCTTCTTATCAGCTTGAAAGCGCGTCGCCGATAGTAATCAAGCGTGTAATCGGGAATAGAGGTGACGATTATTCGCACAAATTCATCAGTTTCGGGCAGAGGCAGCAATCGGCTCAGGTGAAGACGACTCACCGATTTGTTTTGTGGGGCAGTGGTATAGAGATTTTGTGCCTTTTGAACGAGTCGACGGCGATCCTCATCTGAGCCGGCTCGGTGCCAATAGCCGGCGACGGTGAGCCACATTTGAATGTAAATATGGTCGCGCAATGGGGATAGGCGGGCAGCTATGCGCTCATCGGAAAACAACTTGGTTAAAACCCGTTCTGAGGCTGTTTCCATGCGCTGCGGATCATGGGTGATGCTGACAGGGTTAAAAAAATAGCTGGCGACAGCATCATCGAGCACAGCAATTTTATGGTTATTGGCTGTAAATCGTAACCACAAATCCCAGTCGACTGCCCCTTTCAAGTTTGAATCGAACCCGCCACAGGCATCAAAACAAATCCGTCTTACTAACGTAGCGCTTAAAATCAGTGGATTGCCGAGGGCCATAGTGCCTAAGAGGTCGGTCTCGAAACTTTGGCGTAGATGGGGAGGCCAAGTATGCCGGCCGATAGGTTGGCCCGCCTCATTGAGGTAGTCGGGGAGGCCGCAAACGATATCGATTTCCGGATGGCGGCGCAGGTAGTTGACCATGAGGGCGAGCATATTTGGGTACCAGGTATCATCGGAGTCGAGCAGGGCGATCATCTCTCCACGAGCAGCATCTAAGGCCAGGTTACGTGCGGAAGACGGCCCGGCATTTGTGGTGAGATTCATAGCTCGGATACGGTCGCCATAGCGATTCAGGATATGAGCTGTATCATCGGTAGAGCCATCATTGACCACGATTAATTCATAGTCGGTAAACGTTTGGCTTAGAACGCTGTCGATGGCCTGGCCAATCAAATGCTCACGGTTATAGGTTGGAATGATGACACTGACAGTTGGGGAACTTTTGCCGGAAGTTAACCCAGTTTTTACGATTTTACTCGCCATACTTTACTCAGATATTTCCGTACATAGCCACTAACTGCTGCTTATCGACAGCCCAATTGTACTTATCAATAACACCTTGACGGCCACCTTGTCCCATTTTTTGTCGAAGCGTACTATCTTTTAAGCTGACAATGGCATCAGCCCAGGCTTCCACGTTATCGAGACTGGCCTCACAGATGATACCACAGCCTGTTTCACGGACAATTCTGCTGACCGCCGAACAATTGCTAACGACTTGCGGTTTTTGGAGGTACATATACTGAAAAAGCTTGTGGGGAATGGTATTGCTGGTGTGCTCGTTAGGCTCTTGGGGCAGCACGCCGATGGTGCTAGCTTGGATGTAAGAGGGCATTGTACTGAATTTTTGCCAGCCTACCAACTCGACGGCATGGGTTAGATCCATTTTTTCAACCAGGCTGCTTAGCTCCGGCGTTATTTGACCAACCACCAAAAGTAATGCATCTGGAATATGAGATAAAATAGTCGGCATTGCTCTAACAATAGTATCCAGCCGTCGATGTTGCGCTAAACTGCCGATGTACGAGATGACAAATCGATGTGCGTATCGACTCACAATTTGGGGATCAAGAGCAAATGAGTCGAACTCAGCCAAATTCAAGGTATTACTCACGATTGTTATTTTATCAGCCGGGATGCCGAGCCGAATTATTCGCTCATTCATCTCTGGTACTGTGCTGATAATTTTATCGGCTTTGGCAAACGACTCTTTTTCATATCGCAACCAGCGATCGAGATTGTAAATACTGTTTGCCCAGAGATCATTGAAAAAATTGATTGAAAAGTTTTTTTCGTAATACTGTAATCCGATCGGAAAATTTTCATGAGAGTCGAACACGACAGGCACTGACAGACGTCGGCCCAGGTCTATGAATGTGCGGGTGAAGGGTAAATCATGCACATGAAACGCATCAAATTGATGCTGTTGATGATACTTTTCAACGGTTATTTGCCAGTAGTAGTTACGCAGCAGACTGTAGTATAGTAAAGAATTGAGTTTCCGAAGGATATTGTTAGGGACAGGCGGAATTCTAATAACCGTGATACCCTCATATATTTCACGGTTTGGACGCTGGGGAAGGGGATCGCAAAAGAGAAATACTTTATGACCCGCTTCTATAAGAGCGAATGCTTCATTTTCAACGCGAATGTCACCGGGAAATTTACTATCCCGAAGGATCATACAGATATTCATAGAAGTTCAAGCGTGGCTGAGTGAGACACGGAGCTAGTCAAACTCCAGCCGAACCTCCTCTAGATCGACAACAGTTCCTGCTTCAACTTCAACAACCAAAATTTTATCGCCAATATCATTGAGAACAAAGGCGGTAAGCTCTGTAAATTCGGGATTATCAACGGCCAACCCATACGAGCCAGGGGGGATGTTTTCAAAAACGAAATTACCCCAATCATCGGTTTGAGCTTGCGGAGAAGCGGTGCGGTCGCTGGCGACATAGCCATCTTCGCCCTCTTTACCCGGCGACCAAACAATAGTTCCCAATCGCACTGTTGTATCGGCAAAAGGTTGATCATCAAGGTGCAGCAGACGACCGTGAACAACCCCCGTATCACCTTCGGGAGAGGGGATGGTAATTGTCGGCATCGGCCCTAGGGTTGGAGTAGGAGTCGGTAGAGGGCTAGACTCCTCAGGTATGGGGGTTGGGACAAATTGTACCGATTCTAGTGTTGCCTCTTCGGTAGCCGGAGCGGCTTCAGTGGGCGTTGGAGTTTCGGTAGAACAGCTTAGCAAAGTTACTAGCATAATTGGCATTAAAATCAACCAAACACGCGGAAAATCTACCAACTTTTTATATATGAGCAGCCATAAAGCAGTATTTTTCATTTGGATTCTCACTTTTTTACAATATGCAAACGGCTCTTTTTTATAAATTCATAACCATTTTTATCTTTGAAGTAGTTATCTACGGCATCGCGACAACCAGACCAATGGTAATAATCATCAATGACCATAGTGCCTCCCTTGACCAGATAGGGTTCAATTCGTGATAGGCAAAGCAAGACCGACTCATACCAATCGCAATCAATGTGGGCCAAAGCTACCGGCTTATCGATCCAAAGTGTATCTTGATATAAACCTTTGACAAGGTGAACGTTGTGCTTTACCACATTTAATTCAAAATCATCGAAGGTATCGACGACCTTGTTATACAAATCTGTTTCATAACCATAATAGAGATCTTGCCCTATACCTTTAGCATCTCCCAGTTTTATGGTTTGATAGCGTTGTTGCACATCCACACCATCGTTTTCTGAAGGTGGGGGAATCATATCAAATACGTCATAGACAGAAAAATTTCGACCGGAGTGCTTACTTTTAGCCAAAATTACAGCCGAGCCACCAAGAGCACAACCGGCTTCAACGATGATACCTTCTAAACCGCTAGCTTCGATTTGGAGTGTAACTTCACCGAGATCGATCAGGGCATCAGTAGTTAAATATGTTAAATTCTCATTTTTTACTTTTTTTATAAAAGAAGCGATAGTAGGATTTTGCCAAGCAAAACGATAAAATCGCCACTTTTTTCTTATCGTTCGAGCTATTTTTCTGGGAATTTTTATGATAGCAACCATAATTACAGCTGAGAGTCGAAAACCATTAATTGCTCGCAAACCGAGCGACTTATTCTAAATACCCCAGATCACGTAACCGACTGACAACAGCCTCATCGGCGGAAAAAGGAACATGTTCGGTCAGGTTGTCATTTTGCTGAAAACGAACAAGAGACTTTTCCCAACCGTCCAAAACTTCTCTGAAAAATGTAATCTTTTCAAGTAATACTTTATCTTGAGAAAAAATGAGGTTATTTTCCTCAAAAGGGTCTTCTTGAAGATTATAAAATTCATCTTGCCCACGCTCAGACCAAATGAGCTTAAAGTTTGGAGTTCGAGCACATTTGAGGGCGGTTATCAATTGAGGGTTATCGAAATTTGGATCGTATTTTTGCAGGCGTTTAAGCGTTAGAGCCGGATAAGCATACTCGGCAAATGCAATGTTTTGGCGTTCTTGATTTTCTGGTGTTGTTAAGACATCCAAGATACTCTTTTCCGGTTTATAGCCGGGAGTTTGTACAGCGGAACCGGCTACTTTTAATAACGTGGAGAAAAGATCTTGAATTTGGACTTGGGTATTAACTATTGAACCCGATTCTATTTGTGACGGAAATTTCATGAGTAAAGGAACGCGGATGAGAGTATCATACAAACAGAAGATGTGAGTCATAAGGCCGTGATCGCCTAGATTTTCGCCATGATCGGATGTTATTACCACAAAAGTATCTTCAAGAAGTTTCAATCGATCTAAAGTCGAGAAAAACCGCTCAAGTTGGCTGTCAAGATACAATAACTCACCATCATATAAAGCACTCAACATCTCAAAATCTTCCGAGGTCATAGTTACCCGACCCGTAAGATACTTGGCGTCATTCTGGTTTATATTGAACGAAGGTAGTTGACCAGGAACAAATTGCTGAGCGAATTCGCGGGGAGGGCTATAGGGAAGATGCGCTTCCATAAAATTAACAAACAAAAAAAACGGGGCTGGACTCTTTTGATTGAAATGGGTGTTAAGCCACTGAAGCATGTGGCTGATAGTACTCTCAGCCATACGTTTTTGGGTTGTAAGGCCTAGCTTCCGCGCCAGTTTTTTCAAAGCAGAAGTATCATTATTTGGGCGAAAGTTCTTCCAATTAAGAAAAAATTCAAACCCCCTGTTAAGACCGGTCATGGAGTCTATCCAGGGATTATTAGAAAATCCGCCGGTTTTATAACCAATTTGTTGCAACAGTTCTGCCAAGGTCGGAATAGCGAGGCTTAAAGAAGGCTTTTCTTGCGAAGTGGCATGTTCACTGGGAAATAGCCCGGTAAACATAGATGAATGAGAAGGCAGAGTCCACGGAGCAGAGGCAACCGCTTGCTGAAACAAGGCCCCTTCGGAAGCAATGGTATCTATTGTTGGGGTTGTAGCGCGTTTGTAACCATAACAAGAAAGATGATCCGCTCTGACCGCATCTAAAACAATAAAAATAATATTAGGCCTTTTCTTCATAATCGCTCAGGTTTAGGTAGCTCTGCACGAAATCGTGGTAGCATTAGAACCCAGGTTTTTCTTAAACATGAGACCGGCGAAGGCTTCTAT
>JAGRBY010000386.1 GCA_020433835.1 Anaerolineae bacterium
AGCCTGTAATTTTTCAACATTCTGGCGCAGTTTATCTTCACGTAATGTTAACTCAACGTTTTGTTTTTTAATTGTTTCTTCGGCTAATTTTCGCTCAGTTACATCCTGAGCCACGCCAATCATACGAACAGGCTGGCCATTATCATCCCTTTGAATCCGGCTGATACCGGCTATATATCGCATTTCGCCATTTTTGCGCACAAGCCGATGTTCAAATTCATACGCTGTTCTCTCTGATTTCAAAGAGTTATCAAGCGCACGACGAACTTGATCTCTATCATCAGGGTGGATCAAATCTTGATACAACTCATTAGAAACAGCGGTAGAGCGGGATACACCTAATATTTCATACAATTGGTCAGACCAAACCACTTGGTTTCTTGGAATATCCCAATCCCAAGTGCCTAATTTGGCCATACGCTGCGCCTCAGACAACCGCGCTTCGCTCTCCATTAAGGTTTCTTCAGCTTGAATACGCTCAATAACCGCCCCCACCCAACTTGCGAGCAGTTTCATAAAATCCCGGTCAGCAGAGGAGAATGTCTTCGGTATGGAACTGGAAAAGTTAAGCGTACCGTAGACCTTATTGTGTACCACTATTGGGATACCTATATAGGCTTCAAGATTAAATAATTCATAGCAGGGATGCTGTCGATAACGGGATACTTGCATATGCTCGATGGCGATAATGCCGTTGGCTTGTAGGGTTATACTGCAATATGTATCCCCTAAATCAAATGTCTGTCCCTTTTTGAGATCAATGTTAGGGGCGTAAAAATGTTTGACCGTGTAAAGTGTGTCTTCTATGCGGCTAATAATGCCAATTTCCATATCAAGTAACTGAAGCGTCAGAGCTAACGCCTCTGTTAGCTGTTCACGGGGATCTTTTGATACTTGTGTGGTAATCTTATTAAGTAACCGCGTGCGTTCTTCGCGCTGTTTGAGCTGTTCTTCGGCAACTTTGCGTGAAGTAATATCGCTAACCACCCCATAAACAAACATTCCCCGATTTTGAGCATCGATTTCTACGCGTCCGCTGTCACGTACCCAAATAATACGACCATTGGCATGAACTAACCGATACTCTATTTCGCTATCTTCACCTTGTGTAAATCGTTTGACTTGACCTGCGGCTTTGACTTTATCATCGGGGTGAATGATTTCCCGCCCCCAGAACTGCCAATCGTTTGTAAGCTTCTCAACAGAATAACCGGTTAAACCTTCAACATTTGGTGAAATATAGTGATTAACTTGTTTTCCATCAGGGGTGAATTCTGTTACATAAATGTGATCAGCCAAAGAAGAGACAAATCGATGAAAACGCGCCTCGCTTCCTTCTAACGCGGCCTCGGTTTGTTTGACCGTAGTTACGTCACGTACAACTGCATAGCCGGTTTCATCCTGAGTAGACTGTACTTTCCAGACTAACCATTTGTAAACACCGTTTTTGCAAATAAAGCGGCACTCAAATTGTAACGTCTCAGCATTTTGACCGAACTTTTTTATCGAATCTTCCACTTTTGCAACATCATTTGGATGGAGAAATTCAACAAAGGGTTTTGTAAGCAGTTCCTGAGTAGACCAACCTAACGTGAACTCAAAAGCGGAGTTGACTCTCTTAAAATACCCATCAACGCCAATAATACAGAGCATATCCAACGACAGATCAAAAAAACGTTCCACGCCATTTATTTTTGTATGACCATTTTGGTGATCTACAACATTAAGAGACTTATCGTCCACGTTTTGGGCCATAGTCTAACTCCCCAAACTTTTCGCATCGAACTGAATATTATCGCTTATTCCGTGCATTATAAACCGACTTATCATGATTAATCATCTGCTCGTAGCGCTTCGACAATCGCTTTTTCATCACGAGGTTTTAACCGAACAAGGGTTGAACGAGCCCGAAATGCCTGTCCTAACTCTTGAACGGCAACTTGTAAGGCTCTATCAACAGTAACTGTATTTTGAATCTTTTGAGTAATAGTATTAACAAGCTGCTCTCGCTCGGCTTGGCGTCGACTGTACTCAAACTGTTTAGCATTTTGAAGAGCTACTGCCACCTGTGAAGCAAGAATTAGCTTAATTTTCGCATCTTCGTCCGAAAAGTGATCAGTTTCATCGGATTGAAAATCTAATACACCTAAAAGCTGTTCCCCCACAATCATAGGAACAGCCAACTGTGAGCGCGTTTCGGGCAATAATGGGTTGGCAAGATGATTATCCTTATCAACATCACACACGATGACACTTTGTTGAGTACGTGCTACGCGAGCAACCAACGATGTTGGATGACTAAACGGAATACTCCACCCTTGCGAAACGAGTGCTTTACTTTTTTCGCCGGCACTGGCAATTAACTTAAGCATAGTTTTGCTTTCGTCTAGCATATAAGCATGGGCATGATAAAGATTAAAACGCTCTTTAGTGAGGGCAAGCACGGTTTGCAGCATAGCCACAACGTCGAGCAACCTCGCCGAGGCAGTTGCAACTTCGGTTACCATAGCCAACTCCGAAGCGCGTTTGATCAGCAGCTCTTCAGATTTTTTCCGTTCCGTAATATCCTCTTTCACTGCCAGAAAATGTGTAATCTTTCCTTGGTCATTACGAATAGGGGAAATGGAGGCAGACTCCCAATAATATTCTCCATTTTTCTTTTTATTATGAAATTCGCCTCTCCAAACCTCTCCGGAAGTAATCATTTGCCATAAATCTTTATATTCATCTGCACTGGTATGTCCGGATTTTAGAATACGCGTGTGCTGACCCCGTGCCTCTTCGAGAGTGTAACCGGTTGTTCGTTCAAAACTGGGGTTAGCATATTCAATATGACCATTGAGGTTTGTAATGACAATGGTGTTAGGGCTCTGCTCTACCGCCATCATAAGCCGCTGGAGTTCATCCTTTGTTTTCCTTTGTTCCGTAATATCTTCCATCATCCCAATTAAATACTGAGGCTGGCCGTTGTCATCGTAAATCGGCACTTTGGTAGTATGGGCAAAAATTATGTTTTGGCTGGTCGGGACTTCCTCCATGGAGATATCAAATAATTCACGACCGTTCATCACCTCCATATCTGTTGAACGAAAGTAATCTGCTTTTTGTTTATCAAACAAATCATAATCACTGTTACCCAAAATATTGGTACGCTCTGTTTCAAAAAATGTTTCCATTTGAGTATTCCAAATGATGAAGCGATAATCGTTCTTGACATCTTTAACAAAGATTCCAAACGGAAGAGCATCGATAACGGTAGTCAACAACTCCTTTTGTTGAATAGAATCTTGTTCTATTTCACCTCGCTCGGCTTTTAGTTGAGCAATTTCTTGGCGAAGCTGAACCAGCTCCTCGATTAATTGGGATTTCGATTTATGATCATCACTCATGAAAGTTCTCTACAGTAATTACGTTATTTATTGTTATTTGAGTTATCTGACGGTCGTTGTACTTGTATATCGACCATCGCTCTGGCTGTGCCCAAAGCTTTACTTAATTCAACAGCAGCCGTTTTTAGTGCTGTCTCGATATCTTTACTGGACCTAATTTTATCCGTAATTTGTCGGGCAACTTGCTCTCGCGCGGCCCGCTGTTGGGTTTGCTCAAAGAGGCGCAGGTTTTCAGCTTTTTGAGCAAGCTGCTGAGCAACAGCGGCCATCAGCGTTTGCTCGTCGGGAGTTAACTCACGGTTCTCCGCTTTTTTTACAGAGAGATGACCAATTGCTGTATTTTGCACAACAACAGGGACAGACTCATAGCCGTTTCCATTCTGCGTCTCAGATTTCAAGGATGTCACTACAGACAAATCGTAGGCAAAAGCAGTATCTTTTTGATGACCAGTCAAAGTTTCAGCCCAGGTTTCGCCGGTTAGACGCTGTAAAGCTGCTTCTGCCTGACGTTGCGCTTCTTGGCTGGCAGCCCACTGCTTGGCACTGTTAATTGAAATTGCTAACTGAACAGCCATGGCTTCTAAAGCCGCTAAGTTATTTTCGGCAAATGTATTGGCTCTATCTGACTGCATATCAAGTACGCCAATAACTTGTCCCTCTACAATAAGAGGTACAGCCACCTCCGATCGGGTATCGGGCAATAAAGGGTTAGGTTTGTGTAGGTCACTCTTACCTATATCAGAAACCACAATCGACTGACCTGACTCAGCTACCTGACCTACAATAGAGCCCGGACCAATCGGTAACGTATGTTGTCGAGCTAGCAGTTCTTGTCCCACTGCCCCAGTACCCGATTTCATGACTAAATGCTGACTAAGATCATCAACAAAATAAATGTGGGTGTAATAAAGGTTAAACCGCTCACGAATAAACTCGGTAATGGAGGATAATAATTCATCTAAGTCCCTAATCGAAGAAGCTTGTCTACCGATTTCTGTAGTCAAAACAAGTTCCTTAGTTCTATCAGCAACCTGCTCTTCAAGACTACTCACTACCTCATGCAACTTCGTCGTCATCGTATGGAAAGAGTTAGTTAACGAGCCAATTTCATCTTGAGATGTTTGTGTAAATTTTGTACTAAAATCTCCTTCAGCCACCCGTAGTGCTGCCTGCTGCAGCTCAATAATAGGGTTTGTAACAAGACGCCCAACACTTACAGCAAATACAATTCCTAGAGATAAGGTCGCTACTATAACAGCTAGAGTAACAAAGATAGAACTAACCGCAGGAGCAAATAATTCTGATTGAGGCCGCACCACACCCAAATACCAGGTTGTTTTGTTTCCTTCCGAAACAACAGGCTGATAGGCAAAAAAATTGCCCCCTTCAATCAATGTTTCTGTATTTCCCGATAACAGACGCTGGGTTATATTTTGAGAGTAATCACTTTGCAAAGTAATGTTTGTTCCTAAATCTTTTCCCCAACGCTTACTCTCGTCAGGATGGGAAAGATAGTAGCCATCTTGATCAACTAAAAATATTGTCTCATCAGCCTCTTTAAGAGGATCGAGAAAGTTTTTTGCCAAGACATTGGTCACAATCACCCCAACGGTTTCTCCGTTAACAACGACAGGGGTTCCGTAGCGGAGCACCGGCTTATTAGATCCATCAGGCAAAATTTCGATTTCACCTTGTTCAACATTTAAATCAAGAGGAGACACAAAAATTTCGCCCGGCTGTAATGAAATCGTATCTTTAAAATAATAACGGTCAGCTTTATTTTGCAACTCTTCTTGAGGTACCACTGTGGAAACACCATCAAAGTTGGTGTTAATCCGTACAATTTCCTGGCCTGTTGTATCAAGAAAGCGAATTTGATCATAGATTTTTCGTGCTTTGGCAAAGGCTAAAAATTCTTGTTCGAGGTTTTTTCGTCTTTCTTCAGAGGTAGTCAAATCTGCTTTGTTACTTTCCAAATATTGGAATAAGGTCTGAGATTGGCTTAAAAAAACGACATCTTCTTCCAAGTTAGTTAAAAAGTTAGTAATGCCTGATGCAAAGTTGCGAAGCCTAGCAATTTCCTCTTTTGTTACCTGCTCTCGCAGCACAGTTACTGTCACCCAAGTACCATAGCCCCCGGCGATTAAGGTGACGATCATGACAATCAAAATGACAATGGCAATAAATTTATTACGAATACTTGAAGTAATTAAATTGTTTACTTTAACCATGAGCGCACCAATTATTCAACGTTCAATTGCACTGTCGTTTGCGGTGTTTGTAAACTTAAGCCCACTTCTTTAACCGCTATTCTTAAAGCTTCTTCCAACGATTGCGCCGCCTGAATTTTATCGCCAATCTCGTTCACACGTTGTTCACGAGCAGCACGGCTTTGTGTCTCATCAAGCAAACGAATATTCTCAGCCACTTGAGCAATCTGTTCAGCAACGGCTTCTATGAGAGCTACTTCCTCGGCAGACCAAGTGTCTACCTCATCTGTTTCTTCCAATCCCAATATACCTATGACTTCATTACGGATTTTCAAGGGTACTATTAGATTACTGGGAGATTCATTTTGAAAAGAGGACTCATTCAAAATAGATAATTCGTTGCTTGTTATCGGCGTAACTTGATCATCCATCTTTTGATAACCATAAACTTGTTGTTTTTTCTGATATGTCTCCCATGATTGAACCGTATAACGCCGCTGGACAGTCTCAACTTCGTTCAATGCTTGACGCATTTCTTCAAGAAGCCGGCGGTTCTCTACAGTGGACGCTATTTGTGGTGACAAGGCTGTATATTCTCGAATATCCTGCTGTGTAAATTCATAAGCGACTTCTGCTTCTAAAAACAAAGTTCCCTGTGATTGCCCACCGGCTCGCAACGGTATTATAACCAAGGCCCTAACATCTTGCTGCTGGACTATCATGTTCATGTAGGGGTCTGTACGCTCATCCAATTGTGCGTCATTCATAAAAATCGGATCAGCGTGAAATATTAATTTCAAGGATGGGAATTCTGCAAGCGAATAGCGTCTACCAATGGGTGAAGGTAAAGCACCCTGCCCACTATGCCAGTTAGCCACAACTGCCACAGCCTGCACTTCCTTTTTATCATCTGACCACTCATATTCAAAGAGCAGCGCCCGGTTAAAAATTTGAACAGGCCCCTCATTTATAATTACAGCCATTAATTGCTGCAGATCTTGGACCTCACTTATTCGACTAGCAGATTGAAAACGGCTTTCGGTTTCAGCCAGGTTGAGCCGAGTTTGCTCGAGCAACAACAGGTTATTGGCTACAACTGCCGTCTGGGCCGCCATCGATTGGTATAAACGCATATCTTTGTCTGTAAATTGCTGAACTTCGGGCCAGTTCATAGTTAGCAAACCAACCCATTTATTACCCATTCTCAAAGGCATAATTAAAGTAGATTTAATATTAAATTGTTCAAAAATAGATTTAGATCTTTGGTCGAGCCGTTTATCACGAGAACAGTCAGCTATGAGAAATGGTTCATCCG
>JAGRBY010000387.1 GCA_020433835.1 Anaerolineae bacterium
CGCCAAGTTTTTATAAAAAATCTTCGTGTTCTTTGCGTCTTTGCGGTTCAATTAGGTTGTTTAGCCTAAAGGGCGTTCCAAAATTGAAATGATTTCCAAGAGCGTAGCACAGCTTAAAATTACCTATTTTCCGCCATCGCTTTTTCGATTTCCTTCTGATGGGTGCCATTGCCGTTAATAATTTTATCCACCTCGGCGCTGCTAATGCGCCATGTGCGCCCCAGCTTAAAAGCTGAAGGAATGGTGCCGTCTTTGCACCAGCGCCACACCGTAGAGCGGCTCACGCGCAATATATCTGCCGTCTCTTGAACTGTTAGTAATTGATCTGACATTGTAACTATATCCTCTCTATGAATTGGCATGCATCCTTGTCGATGCTATACTCCCTTATGGATGCTTATGGGTGCTTATGATGCTCATGTAACAACAACGCTTGTTATTTTACCCGTCTGTTTCACACAGAACGCACAATTTTCGCACAAGAAAAATGGCGAAACGACCACTGCCCGGTTACAAAGATAATTTGCCGCTCTTCCTAAGTCAGCTTCGAGACTATCTCCTCCTTTCGCAGGATGACGTCGCTGATCATTTCTGTTTTGACCGCTCACGTGTTTCCCGCTATGAGAATAGCCGCACCAAAGACCAGCCCAAACTTGGGTATCTGGCCGGTCTGGCCTGTTTGGCAGCAGACCAGGCTAATAATGATCATTCGGTACAGAACCATCTCTTGAAAGCGATAAATGAGGCCATACGCCACCACTATTCCCAACGCCGTTTTGCAACGTGGGATGACTTGCGTCAAGAAGCGAACAGCTATCTGTCCAAGCAGCGGGCCAAGGTTAAGTCTAACACCACCCAGACGTGGCAGCAGGAACTGGAGAATCGGCTCGATCTACCATCACCAATTCATCTGGTTGGGGTTGAAGCGAATCTAAGATGCCTGGAAGAAAGCCTCCTTTCAGAGAGCGATCCCTGGATTATTTGCATTGATGGTATGGGAGGCATCGGCAAAACCAGCATAGCCAACGCTCTGGTGCGCCAGCCCGCCCTGGCCGGCCGCTTTGAGGGGGTGGCCTGGATAAGCGCCCGCAAACAGAACTATATAGTGGGGCAGGGTGTTCAACCGGTACCCGAACCGGTACTCAGCAGCGAGGCACTGCTGGATAACCTGCTCATGCAGTGTAATCTTCCTCTCCCCCATGCCGCATCGGTTTCTGAAAAAAAAGCGGCGCTCGTAGAATTTCTCAAGGAAACCCCGTATCTCATTACAGTCGACAATTTAGAAACGCTTGAAGATTATCAGGCCATTTTGCCGACTTTGCACCATCTCACTAACCCCAGCAAAATTGTGTTGACCAGCCGCTTTAGTTTGCGAACCCGCTCCGGTATTTTTACCGTGACGCTCGATGAACTGAGCCGACCCGATGCAATGCAGCTTATTCGCGATGAGGCCCAAGTTAGAAACCTCCCGGCTATTGGTAGCTCGCCTGACTCTACCCTGCACGATATTTACACGGTAGTTGGCGGAAATCCGCTGGCTCTCAAACTTATTGTGGGACAAATAGCGGTATTGGCGTTGGACCATGTGCTTGAGAATTTGAAGCAAGCTCAGGGAAAAGACATTCAGGAGCTTTACAACTTTCTCTACTGGCAAGCCTGGCACCTACTAAGCCCAACCAGCCAGCAGGTTTTTCTGGTGATGCCGCTAACCGAACATGGCACCCTCGACCAGTTGGCTGCCATCGCCCAACTCGAACCCTTTCAGGTCGGCCAGGCTTTACAACAGCTCGCCGAGTTATCACTGGTACAGATTAGGGGCGATGATCTCAATAAACGACGCTACAGTATTCACGCTTTAACGGAGACGTTTTTACTTAATGAGGCCCTGGCATGGAGCACGTTGGATTAAGCAATCCCCAAGCCCGCACGCTTTTCTTTAAACAATGCATTCACAACAATCTGTACTATTGGTATACATGGGTTAAGAAGAATAGTGCCGATATCCCCGCGATGGACCACGAGCGCAATAACATTGTCAAAGCCATTACCTTTGCGCTGCGCATGCAGGATGTGGATTGGCCCACTGCCCGCGCTTTAGTAGAGCTTTTCTCTCCTTACATTGAAAAACGGGGATTTTGGGACAACTGGAACGGTATCTTAAAACAGGCTATTGCTGTTGCCCAGCGTCTGGAGGATACCCCCGGTGAAGTGAACTTATCCGCCTTGTTAACACGGCTGTTATTTCGGCAAGGTCGCGTTCGAGAAGCCACCCAATACTCTCGCCGCATAGCCCGTCTGGCTCGACGCATCGGGGACTTGTTTAATGAAGCCCGTGTTTACACCAACTTAGGGTATTACTATGCTGAATATGGTCAGTTGTATCGGTCCGAGGTGCTATGCTATTATGCTCTGAAGCTGTTTGAGCAAATCAATAATGATCACGGTCAAGCGCATACCCACAACCATTTGGGGGTGCTTTTTGATCTGAAACAGTGCTGGGATACAGCTCTAAATCACTTACTACGCGCTTGTGATATTTGGCAAAAGACAGGTGATAATCACGGTCTCATGTTTGGCTATATCAATTTAGGCAC
This sequence comes from Anaerolineae bacterium, assembly GCA_020433835.1. The sequence continues at coordinate 2,595 of JAGRBY010000387.1, forward strand.
CCTCTACACCACCAGGCAGCAACCGGATCAAGCTTTGCAATATCTTGAGCAAGCTCATAACTTAGCCAAATTAACAGGAGATGAAACGTCATTGGGAATGATATATGTAAATAAAGGATTTGCATATAAGAAAAAAGGTGATTATGTGCAGGCTGAGCATTTTGCTAAACAAGCAGAATTGATTTTTAGGCCTATGGCAAATTTTCAGGAATTGGCTCGATTATGGGATAATTTAGGGATGGCTTGTCTGTATCAGGGAAAACATAATGAGGCCAAAGTACACTTAGAGGCCTCATTGGAGATGTGGCGTAAGTTAGATAATAAAGGAAGTGAGATAAATACGTTAATTGATATTGTCGAATATGAGCTTGTTACTGGAAATCAACCCCAAGCGAGGGTGATCTTTAGCAAGGCAGAAGCGCTGCTCGAACAGTATCACCACCATAAGGCTCTACCTCACCTCCAATCAATTTTAAGAGAATATCGCCGCAGACTAACGAATTAATCTCGTGATCCACGGCGAATTCTCATCATCAAGTCTTTAGCAACCCCCGCCAGCATGACCACCGCTTTCGCAAGCGTGTGCCGACGTAGTTACCGACAACCCCAACGAGTCGGCTACCACTCCCGATCCAGCTACTGCGGCGAGCAGCGCCAGCCCGGCCACAAAAGCAACGATACGTTTCTTAAGCATCTCGGCTGATCTCCTTTCTTGAGAAATGGAGGACCAGTGAGACGAGAGATCTCTCGGCTTGTTGCCTACAGGCCAACGAAGCCTATTCGCGAATTATCCCTTGGCCCGTTTTTTTACGCGTTCGGACCGAAAAGCGTTGAATTATCTCTACTATAAGGGGGTGTGCGGCACCTGTGCGCACCATGGGAGAAGCTGAATTTACGATTTAGTCCACAGAGTGACACAGATTTTCACTAATGTTTATCAAAGGTTTTATATTCTCTATGGTATTTATAATGATGTAGGGGCGAGGCAAAGCTGTGCTATTATTGAGGTTTTCTCTATTGGAACTATATAATAGCGAATTGAAGACTGCTGCGGAGTAATACTATCATAACGAATCGGATACCGCTGCGAAGCAATACTTTGGGGACATAAAAAACTCCGCCGCTATCTGAAACAAAAGCTCAGCAACGCCGGAGTATAAGCTTTACATAGGTAACTCAAGTTGTGCTACCCAGCAGCAGATGAAGTAAGTTTCACCGCGAAGACGCCAAGTTCGCCAAGTTTTTATAAAAAATCTTCGTGTTCTTTGCGTCTTTGCGGTTCAATTAGGTTGTTTGGCCTAAAGGTGGCAACTTGGGTTAAATAATGCTAACGGCTAAATGCCGCTCCTAAGTTCACAAATTGCCGATTGTGCGGTATCCTAAATAACATAACGACATACCCTTTTAGATGACCTGTTAGGAGCACAAGCATGGCAATCGACTACAAATTGTACGAATACAATCTTCCCAGCGGAGCCGACTATCGCGCCAAAGTAGATCATAGCGGCGTTATCGATTTAGACGGCGTCATCGAAGAGATGACTATCCACCATACCGGCATCAGCCAGGCCATCATGGTCGCCGTTTTTCGGGAGTTTCTTAAGACGCTGGTCTACTTGCTTATCCGTGGTAATAAGGTGGTCACCCCCTTTGCCGTCTTTAGCTTAACCATCAAAGGCCCCTTCACATCGCCCGACGATCAGTTTGATCGGCAGCGCCACCGCCTGGAAATCGCCATCACCCCTGGCGACGAACTTGAGAGTGGTTTTGCTGGAAAAGCCAGGACGCAAAAAAAGCCCGTCCTGCTGCGCTACCCCACCCTGAACCAATGTACCGATGCCGCCACCGACACCACCGACTCGCTAACCCCCGGCCGTATGGCCAGCCTGAAAGGGCTGTACTTAAAATTTGATGAACGTGACCCCAGCCAGGGTATCTTCCTGACTTCGGTTAGCGATCCCGACAGCCTAGATCCCCTCGGCCCGCCGGTGCGCGTTGAGGATATTGGCCACAACAAGGGTCGCAAACTGGTTTTTGGCGTGCCACCCGACCTGCCGCCGGGACTATACCGGCTAGAGGTCCGCGCCCGCTTTGGCAAGCACACCCTGCGCACCGGCCACCTCGATAAGGTTTTGCGGGTGGCGTAGGTAAGACTGATAAGACCTGTTAGGTTTTATACGATACTTTCCAGCGTAAATAGAGGCCCATTTGTCGATACGCTTACGCCAAACGGAATCTTTGGAAACCTGACAGGTCTGGTCTGGCGCAGGCTTAACCTATTACCGAACCCCCTTTTGATCCCAGGCTGAAAATATTTTTACTCTAGCCTGGAATCATTTTTATTCAGGACGAGGAACCTTTTTATTCTCGCCTTAATCAGCTCAGGTCCCGCCGGTCAATTGGGCAGGTTGCCCCGGTGTATCTCGTGTTACACGGGCTGTAAGTACCCCCTCCCGCCGGTGTAACGTGCCCTTCACGCCGTGCAGCACGAGTTTGACGGTGGGGACCAGGCGTTGCACAACGGTGTGCTGCGACCTGGGTACCGAGTACACCACGTTTGTAGGACGCAGATACACGTAGATGCACGCAGATTTTTATTTTTTGTCAGCATGTATCTGCGTTCATCAGCGTCCCATTTCTGAGCATTCCTCACGTAGTTATTGTGTTAGGAAAAGTTGGTGATGGTTTGTCACACAGGAATGAGGTATGATAGAATGGAGTATGGATCAAAAATACAATATGCAGCTTAACGACAAGCTGAGAACGCCCTATGACCAAACTTGAAGAGTTGAAACCCGGCGTCCACCTTACCGGTATCGTCCCCGGCCAAACCGTTTCGGTGGTCGATGTCAAGTGGATTGGCTCGACGGCCGTGGAGCTACTTTACAAACATGCTGACGGGCGACCCGCCGGCCAACTGCTCTACCGAGCTGACGAAGCCCATCTGGAGATTGTAACCGCTGCCCGGACCTGGCAGTTCAACGCCGACGGTTACCTCTTTAAGCTGGTGGCCGAAGCCTACCGCATTCACCTGGCTCACCTGTTCGACCCGGTGCTGGCTGTGCATACCTCCGACATCGAGCCGCTGCCTCACCAAATTACCGCCGTGTACGGCGATATGCTGCCCCGCCAGCCGCTGCGCTACCTGCTGGCCGATGACCCCGGCGCGGGTAAAACGATTATGGCCGGCCTGCTGATTAAAGAACTGATCGTTCGCGGCGATGTCCGGCGCTGCCTCATCTGCGCCCCAGGCAACTTGGCCCCTCAATGGCAAGACGAACTCTGGTTCAAGTTCCAGACCCGCTTCGAGATTATGACCCGCGAGACTATCGAAGCCTCGGTTAGCGGCAATCCCTTTGTTGAAAAAGATCAGGTCATTATCCGGCTGGACCAGATTGCCCGCGATGATGACCTCAGAGAAAAGCTGCGCCGCACCGAGTGGGACCTGGTTATTGTTGATGAAGCCCACAAGATGTCGGCCCACTTTTGGGGCGGCGAGCTGGAAGAAACCAAACGCTACAAGCTGGGCAAGCTGCTGGGCGCGGTCTCCCGCCACTTTCTACTGATGACGGCCACGCCCCACAACGGTAAAGACGAAGATTTCCAACTGTTTCTGGCTCTGCTCGATCCCGACCGCTTTGAGGGCCGCTTTCGCGAGGGCGTGCATCAACCTGACGTTTCTGACCTGATGCGCCGCATGGTTAAAGAGGAACTGCGCCGCTTCGATGGCCGCCCCTTGTTCCCGGAGCGGCGGGCCTACACCGTTAGCTACCCCCTATCGCCGGGCGAGCAGGAGCTTTATGAAGCCGTTACCGCCTACGTGCGCGATGAGTTCAACCGGGCCGACAATTTGGATGACAAGCGGCGCGGCACCGTCGGCTTTGCTATGACCATCTTACAGCGGCGGCTGGCCTCATCACCGGAAGCCATCTACCAATCGCTCAAGCGACGGCGCGAGCGGCTGGAAAACCGGCTGGCCGAGGCCAAAGCCGACCAGCGCCGGCCAAGGACGCAACCCCCTCCCAACCTCCCCCTGCTAGGGGGAGGAGTCAGAACTTCCCCCCCAGCGGGGAGAATAACCAGAACCTCCCCCCCAGCGGGGGGGATTGAGGGGGGGCGACCTTTCACCTACCTCGATAACGACCAACTGGCCGACCTGGACGACGCCCTGGCCGAAGAAGTCGAGACTCTGGAAGAGGAACTCATCGACAACGCCACCACGGCCATGACCATCGCCGAACTGGCCGCGGAGATTGACACGCTTAAGCAGTTAGAGACGATGGCCTACCG
>JAGRBY010000388.1 GCA_020433835.1 Anaerolineae bacterium
ATCGTCTACTTTGGCGTTGATTTCAAAGGCGGTCATCGGCGCAACCGGCGAGACCATGACATCGACCTTTTCAAAGGCTTGCTCGAAGTCGCGTCGCAGCAGGGTGCGTACTTTTTGAGCCTGCAAATAATAGGCATCGTAATAGCCGGCGGATAGAGCGTAGGTGCCCAGCATAATGCGGCGCTTGACTTCGGGGCCGAAGCCGGCTTCGCGGGTTTCGTTGTAGGTGTTCCACATATCGCCGCCGTCGTGGCGCAGGCCAAAACGCACGCCATCGTAGCGGGATAAGTTGGCCGACGCTTCGGCGGTGGCGACGATATAATAGGCCGGGATGCCGTATTGGGTATTGGGCAGCGAAACCTCGACCAGTTCTGCTCCCAAAGAAGCCAGGTGGTCGATGGCCGTCCGCACCGTTTGGGCTACGCCCGGTTCCATTCCATCGGTAAAATATTCTTGAGGAATGCCGACTTTAACGCCTTTGAGGCCGTCGCCCTGCTTAATATCATCGACATAGTTAGGAACCGGCGCGTTGACCGAGGTTGAATCGCGCGGGTCGTGACCGGCGATGGCGTTGAGCAAAATGGCAGCATCTTCAACATCTTTGGTAATCGGGCCGATTTGATCGAGCGATGAGCCGAAGGCAATTAACCCGTAACGGCTGACGCGCCCGTACGTCGGTTTGAGGCCAACCACACCGCAAAATGAGGCAGGCAACCGCACGCTGCCGCCGGTATCGCTGCCGAGCGTGCCGAAGGCTTCATCGGCTCCGATTGCGGCGGCGCTACCGCCACTGCTGCCGCCGGGCACGCAGTTGAGGTTGCGCGGGTTGCGGGTGGGATGAAAGGCCGAATATTCAGTCGAGCTGCCCATCGCAAATTCATCGCAGTTGGTTTTGCCGATAAAGACCGCGCCGTCTTGGCGCAGCCGGTCGATGGCCGTGGCGTCGAAGGGCGGGGTAAAGCCATCGAGTATTTTCGAGGCGGCGGTGGTCGGCACGCCGTTGGTGATGATGGTATCTTTAATGCCTAACGGGATGCCTAACAGCGGGCGATCTTCGCCGGTGGCGCGGCGCTCGTCGGCCATTTCAGCCATGCGCAGGGCGATTTCCGGCTGGAGGCTGATGTAGGCCCCCACTTTCTCTTCCACGGCATCGATGCGGGCCAGCACGCTTTCGGTCAGTTCAACCGAGGTGGTTGCGCCCTGGCGCAGTTGTTCTTGAGCTTCGTGAATGGTGAGTGAATAGAGTTCCAATATTTCCTCCAATATGAAATAAGGTGACAGTCACTATTAAAAAGTGACTGTCACCTTTTGAACTGCGTAACTCATAGATTAGTCGAGTACGGCGCGGACTTTGAAACTCCCGTCTTCGGCGTCGGGGGCGTTGCGCAGGGCTTCATCGTTGGGCAGCGAGAGCGACAGTTCATCGGGCCGCATTACGTTATTGATCGGTAAGGCGCTGGTGGTGGGCGGGATACCGGTGGTATCGACCTGTTGCAGCATCTCAGCGTATTCTAAAATGTTCGAGAGCTGCTCTTGGAACATATCTTTTTCGGCGTCGGAGAGGGTCAGTTTTGCCAGTTCGGCAATGCGTTCTACTTCCTCGCGGTTTAGTTTAGCCATGGGGCGTCTCCACATATAGGACTCGTCCATCAATAACTTTACGGGAGTAGGAGATTAGAGATTGGTAATTAGAGATTAAACAATCTCCAATCTCCAGTCTCTAATTTCCCAAGCTAAACGTTATTCATGAACAGTTTCATAGTATTAAACCGCATGATAGGGGGAGAGATTTGCTTTGTCAAAACAGCGGCGGGTTAAAGTTTGACTTCTAAAGATAATCGCCCTAGATTATAGCCATGAACAACACATACAACGATCTTAATCAACCGATTGGTTTGCCTTTGCCGGAAGGCTGGGCACCACCGTCACCTCCACCTTATGAAACTCTGGCCGGGCGTTTTTGCCGCCTTGAGCCGCTGTCAGCCGAGCGCCACGCCGTCGATCTTTTCGCGGCTTATAGCCAGGCGGATGCGGGTTTATGGACGTATCTGCCTTATGGGCCGTTTGCTGCCCAAGATGACTATACGGCTTGGGTGAATAAAGTTCTGCCCAGCAGCGATCCGCTGTTTTATGCCATCATTAATGCGCAAAGCGGACAAGCTGAAGGTATCGCCAGCTATTTGCGCATTACACCGGCTAGCGGCTCGATTGAAGTGGGGCATATTAATTATGCGCCGGCTTTGCAGCGCACTCCGGCGGCTACGGAAGCGATGTTTTTGATGATGAAGCATGCGTTTGACCTGGGCTATCGCCGTTATGAGTGGAAGTGCGATGCCTTGAATGCGCCCTCGCGGTTGGCGGCGCAGCGGCTCGGCTTTTCGTATGAGGGTATCTTCCGGCAGGCGACCTTGTATAGAGGACGCAATCGCGATACGGCCTGGTTTGCCGTTATCGATCAGGAATGGCCGGCTTTGCGGGCTGCGTTTCAACAGTGGCTCGACCCGGCTAATTTCGATGCGGCCGGCCAGCAGCGGCAGCGATTGAGCGATTTGACCGCGCCGCTGCTGTACCAGACCGATCCGGAAGTAGGAAGTGGGGAGTAGGGATCAATCATCCCCGCAGAAACACGAAGTTTTAAGATTTTTGTGGGTGAAACTGTGCGTTCTTCAATGCCGGGTTTAATTGAGTGAAAATGATGCTCCCGGCGAAGCGGGAATGGTGTTAAACCCATCATCGATTGAATGACTGCCTGATGAGGGTGGCTGCTTCTGCATCTCTGCCAGGGCCACGGTCACCATATCGACCAAAATCATAAAATCGACCGGCGCAAGGTTGAGAGCGATACTTTGAAACCAGAGTTGATAGTATTGGTGGTTTTCATAGTAGTTCATCAAACAGCGTTGGCGGCGAATTTGGGTAAACGAGGTTGAACTGCACTCCTTTAGCAGTTCGACCAATTCGTGAAAGAGGGCCGGGGAGAGGTGCATTGTCACCGTATCCCAGGTGAGGTGAAGCGTGCCGTGTTCGCATTGAACAATTAAGCGCCGATCGGTGCTAATGGCTAGTGTGGTAAAGATGTTACACATAAGGTCTCCTTTTCAAAAGCAGTAGGCGGAAGTAATCTCTCCAATCCATGGCGAGCCTTCAGTTGGCGAGCTGCCTCGCGTACCAAACGTACAAGATTCAAAAATTCTGATAGGCTTAAATCAAAGCCGATATTTTTAACCCCCAGATAGAAGCAGCCCGGCCGGGCCTGCATGAGCCAGCACTGCCCGCAACTGATACGGCAGAGGTTGACCTCAAAGACCCCTTCTTCTAAGACATTGACCATGCGGTTGAAATCGACCGGCGGTATTGTGAGCGTAATTTCATCCCAGAGAAGTGATATGAAACCCGATGCCGTCCAACAGATTTGGCGGCGGTCGCTATACTCGGCTACCACGGTTATTTTCTGATCCATCGTCACCTTCTTTCTTTGATCTGCCAGTGGGTTACGTGGGTTCAGTGTACGGGACACAACGGTTTTTATCAATAGACTTGTGTTAGGGGGAGGCCGTGCCGGGGGAATCTTTTGGCTGTGAGGCAGTTACCGAAGGAGGTGAAGGAGGTAAATTTAATCAGTAACCAAGCCTAAATAGAGATTTGGAGCGACAAAGTTTACTTTGATCCCATGTTGATGACAAAGCAAGCTTTGTCGCTCTGATAAATTTTCATTGCCAATGCGTTTGGCAATGTGGCTCTTTAAAAGAAGAACGGTGGGCTGGTGATGATGTAGTTTTCGAACTTGCCGAACGGTTTGTTGCTCATAAAAATGGCGACAAACCAGTCGGGCTGGAAGCCGCGTGCGATTAAGTATTCGACGGCGGTGGTGTTGATGGTGGGAACTTCAAGCCCAAACTCGCGTTGGTTGCGGGCGGCTTCGCTTTCGGCGTGGGCCAAGACAGCCGGGAAGTCAGATGAATCGAGTAAGGCAAATGGCCCGTTGTTTGTACCCAGATAGCCGTAGCCTACCGGCTGGCCGTGGCGATAGTAAAGATAGCCTTCGCGTCCGTCGAGTAGCCATTTATGATCCGCATCGCGACGATGTTCGATGATGTCAGCGTCGATGGCGGCTAAGATGTCGAGCGTTGCCGGCGTGTTTGTCATCGGCTCGAAAACGAGATCGCTTTCAACGGTGGTCTCTTCGGGATCACGCCCAAAATAGTAGATCGGAAAGCGAGGGTAAACGCCCTGTTTCAGATACAGTTTCTGCGCCCGCGAGTCGGTGGTGGCGATGATGACTTTGTGGCCGTCGAATTCGAGCGGAAAGGTGCGGCTGATTAAACCGTGTCCGGCTCCTAATGATTGAGCGCTAGGCCGCACAAAGAAATCGGTTAGCTCGACCAGGCCTTCGCGCTCGATTGAACGGGCGTAACCGACCGGCTCGCCGTTGTGTTCGGCAATCCAGAATTGGGCGGCGGTTTGGGCCAGATGCTCAGACAGCGGGCGGCGCTGCTGCCACATCTTCTCCAACGCCTCAGGATTATGCCAGCTTGTGGTGGCCGATGAGCCGAAGCGTTTGACCAAATCGGCTAAGGTTTCTTCAAAAATGCAGTAAAGCTGATGGAGATCGTTTATTTCGCCCCGACGAAAGGTGAGCGTCTCGGTTTTGGAGGTGTTGTTTGTTGTCATTACAGCAGTCATTGTTTTGACTCCTTGGATGTAAAAATTTGTACTAATAGACAAAATGGATAAAAGACGCACAATCGAGCCTGTCATGCCCGCACGCTTTAGGCGGGCATCCAGCGTTACAAGGTCCCCTGGATGCCCGATAAAATCATTCGGGCATGACGTAATGAAACGTGTTGTCAAACTAATTTCGGTATGGATCAGGCCGGCACTTACGTGCTTATTGTAATAGTCGATCTCGAAAGGCGTTAATTTGAGCGCCATGCTCGCGCTTGTGCCCGTAGAAGGTGTAGACGATAAAATCATCAAGATCATAGGTATCGCCATACCAGGGGATTACGTCATTACGACGGCGCAGTTCCGGCTCGATCTCCGCCAGCAGTGCGGTGGCCTGGGCATAAGCGTCGTTGTATTCGCGCATAACCGCTTCGACCGTTTTATGGCGGCGCAGCTCAACTTGGGCATCGTTAAATGTTTCAAAGGTTTCGATAAACTCTCGCAGCAGCGGCGATGGCTCCCCACCGCTAAGCGAACGCAGGACATCGACCAGCACGACCTCAAACGAAGCCAGGTGGGCGATAATATCCTTTACCGACCAAAATCCACAGGCACCGGGCTTAAGCCAGGCTTCTTCCGGCAGCCCTTCAACTGCCGTTAGAACGGTTCCGTGTCCATACAATAAAACATCTTGGGCATTCATGGGATCACTCCTCTACTGTTAGATAGCGTTACATGTTCATCATAGCAACCATTTGCGAACGTGCTGCGAACATGCTGCGAAAATAAAACTGTAACAACAGTATAGTACGGTGCGGTTTTCCTGTGCTCCGGCAAAAGATAGGGTTGGGGTTGGTTTGAAGGGTTGGGGCAAGCTACTCTGTAGCTGAGGATTACTGCTCTGAAAATAGCCCTCACCCCCAACCCCGCTCCATAAGGGAGAGGGGAGTCGCGTTAGCGACGGGGTGAGGGCTAAAAAATTTTCTCTAGTCCGTTACCGCGCCAAGGCTGCTGCTGGAGACGAGCTTGGCGTATTTCGACAGTACGCCCCGCGTGTAGCGTGGTTCCGGCGCTTGCCAGGCGGCCCGTCGTTTTTCTAATTCCTCATCTGAAATATTGAGCTGTAGAATGCGCGTATCGGCATCAATGGTAATCGAGTCGCCTTCTTCGATGAGGCCGATGGTGCCGCCGAGTGCGGCTTCGGGCGCAACGTGACCGACCACAAGACCGTGCGAACCGCCGGAGAAACGGCCATCGGTGATAAGACCGACTTTGCCGCCCAACCCCGCGCCGATAATGGCCGAGGTCGGAGCCAGCATCTCGCGCATGCCGGGGCCACCCACCGGCCCTTCGTAGCGAACAACAACGACATCGCCTTCTTTGATGCTGCCGTCCATAATCGCCTGCAGACAACTTTCCTCCGACTCGAAAACGCGGGCCGGGCCGGTGATGGTGTGGCTTTTGATGCCGGTAATCTTGGCGACACCGCCTTCGGCAGCCAGGTTACCTTTGAGCACAACCAAATGACCTTGCTCGTACATGGGTTCGCTCCATGGGCGGATGACATCCTGATCGGTGCGCGGCTCGACCGGGATATCGGCCAGAACTTCTTCGACGGTTTGGCCGGTGATGGTCAAGGCATCGCCATGGAGGGCACCGTTAGCCAGCAGAATTTTCATCACCTGCGGCACGCCACCCGCTGTGTGGAAGTTGACGGCAACGTAGCGGCCGGACGGTTTCAGATCACACAAGACCGGCACGCGCTGGCGAATGTCTTCAAAATCGTCGATGGTCAGCGGTACGTCAGCAGCGTGAGCAATGGCCAGCAGGTGCAGCACTGCGTTGGTCGAGCCGCCGATAGCGTTGGCCACGGCGATAGCGTTTTCAAAGGCTTTGCGAGTCAGAATATCGCGCGGCAGCCGCTGGGCCTGGATAGCATCGACCAGGACGCGGGCCGACTCGGCGGTGCTGTCGGCTTTTTCTTCATCTTCTGCTGCCATCGTTGAGGAGTTGAGCAGGCTCATGCCCATCGCTTCAAAGATGGACGACATGGTGTTGGCGGTGTACATTCCGCCGCAGGAGCCGGCCCCCGGAATGGCGTGGCGCTCAATTTCCAGGCGCTCCTCATCGCTAATTTTGCCGAAGCTGTAAGCCCCAACGGCCTCAAAGACGCTGACAATGTCGAGATCGCG
>JAGRBY010000389.1 GCA_020433835.1 Anaerolineae bacterium
AAATCGCTGATTTGTCCGGGTTGGAACAAGTCAGCGACTTGTTCTACGGTTTTCATTCCTACTGTCGTCTTGTAAGGGCTGTCTGCCTCCTCTAAAATAGGATTTAGGGATTGGGAATAAAGACATATCGATTTTATGGTGACAAAGTAAAAAGTCAATCGGAACAATTTAAGCCGATGTTTACCCATAAAGTCTTGGCGTCGGCTCTGTCCGGTAGCTCTGCACTAAATCATGGTAGCATTAGAACCCAGGTTTTTGCCTAAATTGTAAGCATGTTGCCCAATTGAGCACCCCTATAAGCCTTTGCGGGTCGCATGTTCAAGAAAAACCTGGGTTCTTTACCTCTCTCCACGATTTAATGTTGCGCTACCCTCTGGCCTATTGCTTCTAAAAATGCGTATTAGGCATGCCTAACGCCCCAAATTTGCGTTGACTAACAACCCTCTTTCTTGATATCCTAATAGCCAAGACAGTGAAAAAAGTGGTTTTTGACAAACTGCTTATTTTTATTAAAATCAAAAGTAACCAAGGTTATTTTTATAATTAATCATACGCAAATATAAAACTAACACGCATATTATTAATAGGGTACTGAGATTATGCTTACAAAAACAGCTTTCCCGCAAGAAAACCGGGGTACCCATCCGGATAATTTTCAGGATGGTGAGTCCCATCCCTGTATGGATATTGTTAACGAAACGATGTGCGGCGAGCCAGGCATTGTCGGCGTCCAGCTAGACCCCGACAACGGCCATATGGCCATCGACTACGACGCCGATGTTATCTCACAGCCGGCGGTCGAGGAGATTGCCCACAAAATTGCGCCGGCGCTCGATCACAATTTTGAAACCTGTACGATGCACGTTAAATCACGCGGCGGACGGGCCTGCGAGTCGTGTGCGCTGGCTTTAGAGAATCGATTGGAGAAGCTCGATGGCGTTTGCCGTGCTTCGGCCAGCTATCGCAGCGGGGTGTTGAGCCTAACTTACGATCACGGCCAGACCTCACCCGATCAGCTGCTGCATCACATCAAACAACTCGGCGTTCAAGTTCACCCCTCCCAGGCAGAAATGCCGGTGGTAGAAACGCAACTGGCCGAAGCCACGCCTCTGCAACGCACATGGCGGTGGATAACCGAGCAGAATTTGGAAGCCATTTTCACCGGCATAACGTTGGTCGCGATGCTGTCAGCCTGGCTGGCCGAATATCTGGCGTTCGCCCCGGCCATCGCCATAACGCTTTATGTTATTGCCTACATCACCGGCGGTGTGTTTGGCGTTATAGGCGGCCTCGAGTCACTGCGCGAACGAACCATCGACGTGGATTTGCTGATGGTTTTGGCTGCGCTTGGCGCGGCGGCGGTCGGTGCGCCGTTTGAGGGGGCGCTCCTACTGTTCCTCTTCTCGCTCTCCAACGTGCTGCAAGATTATGCCATGGATCGCACCCGCAACGCCATCAAAGCGTTGATGAAACTGCGCCCCAACCAGGCAACGATTCGACGCGGCACGGAACTTGTTACCTTGCCGGTCGAGGAGGTCGCGCTTGGTGACCACTTTATCCTCAAACCCGGCGACCGCATTCCGCTCGACGGTCAGGTTATTGACGGCGAAAGTTCGGTCGATCAGGCCGCCATCACCGGCGAGTCGATGCCCGTTGCCAAAAAAGTGGGCGACACGCTGCTGGCCGGGACAATTAACAAAAACGGCAGCCTTGAGGCCGAAGTCACCAAACTGGCGAAAGACTCGACCCTGGCCCGCCTTATCAAAATGGTCGAAGAAGCGCAGAGCGAGAAAGCCAAAACCCAGCGCTTCCTGGATACGGCCGAACAGTATTACGCCACCGGCGTCATCATCTTCACTATTTTGGTCGCGGCGGTGCCGGTTTTCTTCTTGAATGAAGATTTCAACAGCGCTTTCTATCGGGCGATGACGGTGATGGTCGCAGCTTCGCCTTGTGCGCTGATTATCAGCACGCCGGCCTCGATTTTGTCGGCGATTGGTGCCGGTGCGCGGCGTGGTGTGCTGTTCAAAGGTGGGGCCTATGTTGAGCAAGCCGCCATGATCAAAGTGATCGCTTTTGACAAAACCGGCACGCTCACCGAAGGCAAGCCGCAAGTCACCGATGTCGTGCTGCTGGATGAAACGGCATCCGACCTTAGTGAGAACGAACTGCTGGCCCTCGCGGCGGCGGTTGAGTCGAAATCAGAACATGCTCTGGGCCGAGCCACGGTCGAAGCGGCGGCTGACCGTAACCTGGCGCTGTCGGAGGCACTGGCCTTTGAAGCGGCGACCGGTAAAGGCGCACGCGGTACGGTCGAAGGTCGCGATATTCGCGTCGGCAACCTGCGCTACTTTGCCGATTTCAAATCCACCGGTCTAACCAAAGCCACCGTCGAGGTCGACCGCTTGAAAGAAGAAGGCAAAACGGCCATCGTCGTCGGCCAAATTGATGACGATGGGCAGACGGCGCACCTGCTGGGCGTCATCGCCTTTGCCGACAAACTACGATCCGATGCTGCTGATGTCATCGCCGATTTGAAGTCGCTGGGTGTTGAGCGCATCGTCATGCTCACCGGCGATAACGAGCGCGTGGCACAAGCGATTGCCGACGAAATCGGCATCGACGCCTTTTACGCCAACCTGATGCCGGAAGATAAAGTACGCATCGTCAAAGAGCTTGAGGCCGAATACGGCTCGGTGGCCATGGTTGGCGATGGGGTTAACGACGCTCCGGCCCTGGCCAGCGCGACGATCGGGATTGCGATGGGTGCTGCCGGTACCGATGTGGCGCTGGAAACCGCCGATGTAGTGCTAATGGCCGATGATCTAAGCAACATCTCTTACGTCATCGCTCTTAGCCGACAAACGCGCAAAACGCTCATCACCAACCTTGGCTTTGCTCTAGCAGCGATAGTGATTATGTTGATCGCTATTTTCGCCGCCGGCTTTCCGCTGCCGTTGGCTGTTATCGGCCACGAGGGCGGCACGGTATTGGTCTCGCTTAACGGGCTGCGGCTGCTCATGTTCAAACGGCAATCGCCCGCACCCAGCCGGCCTCACCGGTCCCGCCCCCAGCTTCAACCCGCCAGTTGATCAATCGGCCGGTGCGGCTATAATAGACGCTAAAATTAAAAATCCGAGCCGCTGAATGGCTCGGATTTTTAGCGCCCACATAGAGCGCTTTGCTTTGACAGAGATTAAAAAAGTACTATCATATGCATAATTAAATAACGAGAGGGACATTATGGAAACAACGGGGTTTGACCTCTATCAATTTGAACAGTTGCTCAGCGACGAACAACGTGGGCTGTGCCGCCAGATACGGGCTTATGTTGACAACATTGTTGTGCCAAACATCAACCCTTTTTGGGAGCGGGCCGAGTACCCACGCGACATTTTTATGGCCATCAAAGAGCTGCCTATCCTCGGCGGCACGGTCAAAGGCTACGGTTGTGCTGGTTTAGACAGCCTGGCCTACGGCCTGGTCCAGTATGAACTGTCGCGCGGCGACGGTTCGATCTCAACCATCTTCATTGTTCACTCCAGTTTAGCAATGGGCACCATCGGCTTTTTAGGTTCGCAAGAACAGTGCGAGCGTTGGCTGCCCGCGATGGTTCGGATGGAAAAAATTGGGGCCTTTGGCCTAACCGAACCGGAACGCGGCTCCGATGCCTCGCATCTGTTGACCACGGCCCGCCGCGACGGCAACGACTACATTCTCAACGGCGCAAAACGCTGGATAGGTAACGCTTCTTTTGCCGACTTGCTCATCATCTGGGCCAGAGATGACGAAGGCGGCTTTGGCGGCTTCGTTTTGGAAAATCCAAACCAACTGCCCGGCGTCCAGATCACCGACATCCCCAACAAAATTGGCAAACGCGCGGTTCCCAACGCCGACATTCTCATGGAAAATGTTCGCATTCCGGCGGAAAATCGGCTGGAAGGCTGTGCCTCATTCAAAGACATTACCAAAATTTTGACCTATTCCCGCTACGGCGTCACCTGGGAGGCTATCGGCCTGGCCGCCGGCTGCTTTGAGCAGGCGCTGCGCTACACCAAAGAACGCCAGCAGTTTGATCGACCCATTGCCAGCTTCCAGTTAGTTCAACAAAAACTGGTCGAAATGGCCGCCGAGGTCAGTTATCTTCAATTTTTTGGGTATCATTTGGCCCAACTTATGGAAAGCGGCCAACTCACAATTGGTCAGGTAGCGATGGCCAAATACAGCGCCACCACCAGAGCCAGACGCGTGGCCCAACTGGGCCGGGAAGTGCTGGGCGGAAACGGCATCCTTCTCGACTACACCATCGCCCGTCTCTTCACCGACGCCGAAGCCATCTACTCCTACGAAGGTACCGCGGACATCAACATGTTGATTGCCGGTCGTGAAATTACCGGACTAAGTGCAATTGTATAGAGATGGTTAGTTGGACGGTTGGTTGGATAGTTAGTTAGATGATTGATTGCTGCCTAACCATCAAACCATCCAACAAACTATCCAACTATCAAACCATCTAACTAAACCGTCTATTTTTAGGAGGGAGATATGACTCGCGTGATTACGTCGGCGGCTGTGATTGGTGCCGGAACGATGGGAGCGGCTATTGCTGCCCTGTTGGCAAATGTGGGCTTAAAGGTGCTGCTGCTCGACGTGATGCCCCAGCAGCTTACCGCTGAAGAAACCGAAAAAGGACTAACTCTGGCGGACACAGTGGTGCGCAATCGGCTGGTGCAGGCCGGCTTCGAGCGGGCTTGCAAAGCCAAACCGGCCGCTTTTGTCGATGAAGCCGCCCAGCAGCGCATCACGTTAGGCAATATCGAGGATGACCTGACCAAACTGGCCGAAGTCGACTGGATTATCGAAGCCATCATCGAGCAGCTTCCGGCCAAACAGGCGCTTATGGCCAAAATCGAGGCTATTCGTTGCCCCAACAGCTACGTGTCCAGCAACAGTTCCGGCCTGCCGATGGCCGACATTGCCGCCGAACGCAGTACAAACTTTAAAAGTCACTTTTTAGGCACCCATTTTTTCAACCCGCCGCGCTATCTCAAACTGCTCGAACTGATCCCCACGGCAGATACCGATGCGACCGTCATCCAGACCATCGCGCAGTTTGCCGAGACGACGCTGGGCAAAGGCAACGTCTACTGCCGCGACACACCCAACTTTATCGGCAATCGTCTCTACACCTTCAGCTACAGCTTTGCCGTCAGCCACGCTCTGGAGTACGGCTATACCGTGGCGGAGGTCGATGCGCTGACCGGGCCGCTGCTTGGCCGGCCTAAAACCGCAACGTTTCGATTGCTGGATCTGATCGGCATCGACATCGTCAGCCATATGACTCATAATTTGGTCGATAGAATCCCCGAAGATCCCTATCAAGTTATTCTTCAAGACCCTAAACTCAACCGGCTGTTGGACATTGTCATGGAACGCCGCTGGCTCGGTAACAAAACCAGGCAGGGCTTTTACAAAAAAGTACCCGATAGCGATGAGCGGCTCACCCTATCGCTCGATCTTGACCAGCTCGATTACATCGCCCCCACAACGCCCGTGTTTCCCGCGGTCGAGGCCGTCAGCGACATCGAAGATTTAGGCCAGCGGATCACCGCGCTGCTTGACGAGAGCTGGAAAGCGGATAGGGGTGCGGAATTTGTCTGCTCCGTGCTCAGCTTTGAGTTGGCCTACGCCGCCTTTAGCGCACCACACATCGCCTACAACTTAAAAAGCATCGACGATACCATGCGCTGGGGCTTCGCCTACCAGGCCGGCCCCTTCGAACTGTGGGATAAACTTGGCGTGGCGGCGATGACCGAGCTTATGGAGTCGCACAATTTACCGGTCGCATTCTGGGTACACGAGATGCTCTCTGCCGGTTTCACCCACTTCTACAAAACCATCGACGGCCAACGTGCCTTTTATGATTGGGAGACAAAGACGTACCAATCGCCCACCGAATTAAAATTGGCCTGAACCAATCGCCCCTGATTGGCTGTTGTAACAACCCGCCCGGCCCGTTAGAATTGAGGGCATCTTCTACCAATTCTTGCCGTGGTGGTTAAACGACCGGTTCAATTTTTGGACAGGATTTACAAGATTTGAAAGATAAAATAAGTAAAAATCTTCTTAATCTTGTAAATCCTGTCTATTTTAGCAATCCCCGAACTGGAGTTCCGTCTCTTCATCCCGGCAAAACCAAACAGCTTTAAGGAGCTATCATGCAATTTTACATTGTCGATGTTTTTGCCGAGAAAAAATATGCCGGCAACCAACTGGCCGTTGTGCGCGGGGCCGAATCGCTCTCAACCGAGGAGATGCAGACCATCGCCCTGGAAATGAATTACTCAGAAACCACCTTTATTTTGCGCGATGAGTCACGCGACGGCGGCTACGATGTTCGCATTTTTACGCCCGTCCATGAAGTTCCGTTTGCCGGTCATCCCACGTTGGGTACGGCTTTTGTTATTCAGCAAGAGATTATTGGCGAGCCGGTTGAGCAGATCATGCTTAACCTCAAAGTCGGCCAAATTCCTGTGTCAATTAGCTATCGCGATGATCAACCGAGCGAGTTGTGGATGCACCAACGCCCGCCCAGCTTTGGCCCAACCTTCGAAGCCGAAGCGCTGGCCGCGGCTCTTAACCTTGAAATCGACGATTTCGACACCCGCTTTCCCATTCAAGATGTGTCAACCGGTTTGCCTTTCGTTCTTGTTCCGCTACAATCTCTGTCGGCAATAAAACGTTGCCGGGTTAACCAAGAAAAGTTTGACCATTTTATTAAAAATTCAGAACGGGCCAAAGCGGTATTTATCTTCTGCCCCGAACCATACAGCGCCGAAAACGACCTTAACGCGCGT
>JAGRBY010000038.1 GCA_020433835.1 Anaerolineae bacterium
AATTTGCGTTGTCCGCAAAAATTCTTGGACGCAGAGTAACGCTGATTTTTAATTTTTATCAGCGTTACTCTGCGAAAATCTGCGTCCTAGTCTTTGGTTGTGGCTTGGCCACTTTACACTCTATAGCAAAAAAAGCTAAAATGCTAACAGCTGATAGCTGACCGCTTTTATCTAACCAACTTTGCTTTTAGCGATGGCGTGATCGGGATAAACATCCAAAACCCGTTTATAGACGGCCATTGCCTGTTCGGTTTCACCTTTTTGTTCCAGCGTGGCGGCGGCGACGCAGGCTTCATCAGGCTTCATGCCTTCCGGCGTCATTTTGCCGCCCAGCATGTAGCAAAAAGCTTTGTAGCCTACCTTCGGCCCATCTTTGATAACAATTTTGCGAAGATCATCGACCGACTCTGATTTGTCGATCTCACTTTCAACGCGCTTGAGATCGCTGTAGGAAGCGACCGGACTGTATGGTTTCTTTGCCATAGGTTCACCTCGGTTTGTGAAAATTGTTGATTAAAAACTATTTGTCCCGTCAATTAGGCTAAGGCTGAGGCTAAGAGTAAATACCTAAAAGGAGATTGGAGATTAGAGATTAGAGATTAGGAGATTGGTCTCACAAATCTCCTAATCCCCTTATCTCCTAATCTCCTCGTTTTGATATTGCGGAAGCACCTTATTTTCCACACTTCAACTTCTTAGCCTTCGCCTCAGCCTTTATTTCTCTACAAATACCGCTGGCTGCACTCCGCCGCGCACTGAAGCACGTACTCGATGTCGTCCGCTTCGACACCGTAATGCGTAACGGCGCGAACGGGGTACGGGCCGCCGCCAATAACGATGCCGCGCTCGGCCATAAACGGCGAAAAAGTATCGACCAGCGGTTCGGCCAGCGTAAAAAAGACCATGTTAGTCTGAACGGTGCTCAGGTCAAGATCGTAACCGGGAATCCGGCTTAGGCCCTCGGCCAGCCGACGGGCGTTGGCGTGATCGTCGCTCAGGCGCTCGACCATCTGGGTCAGGGCGATGATACCGGCCGCAGCCAAAATGCCGGCTTGACGCATCCCGCCGCCAACGACCTTGCGCCAGCGTCGCGCCGTTTTGATGAACTCTGCCGATCCGCACAACACCGATCCCACCGGCGCAGCCAATCCTTTCGACAAGCAGACCGACACCGAATCGAAATGCCGGGTGATCTCTTTGATATCGACACCCTGTTTGACCGCCGCGTTGAAAACGCGCGCGCCGTCCAGATGAATCGCCAAGCCATGCTTCTTGGCGAAGGCACTCGCCTCGGCCAGATACGCAAGCGGCAGCACGAGGCCATCGTGCGCATTTTCCAGACAGAGCAGCCGAGTACGGGCAAAGTGGCTGTCATCGGGTTTGATCGCGGCCTCAACTTTCGCCAGGTCCAACGTCGCATCAGCCTCAAAATCGAGCGGTTGGGGCTGGATGCTGCCCAGGACAGCTGCGCCTCCTCCTTCAAACCTATAGGTATGGGCCGTCTGCCCCACAATGTACTCATCGCCGCGCCCGCAGTGGCTCATTATGCCGACCAGGTTGCTCTGCGTGCCGCTCGATACAAACAGCGCGGCTTCTTTACCCAACGTTCCGGCAGCCAGCGCTTCCAGGCGATTAACGGTAGGATCTTCGCCGTAAACGTCATCGCCGACTTCGGCCAGCGCCATGGCTTCGCGCATAGCCGGGCTGGGCAGGGTTACGGTGTCGCTGCGTAGATCAATTCGTTTCATAGTCGCGCAAAATCCTCTTCAAATTCTCGGTAGTGTACACATTTTGTTAAGCATCAAAAATATGATTACCGTGTCTGTCTGCCTCATTTCCCAAGGCCAAGACGACGTGTTGTTCGACGAAATCAAGATCGAAGCCGGCGGCGTTGTGCCAGGCATCGATCATGGCCGCTCTGGCCTGGTCGATTAGCTGCGGGTCGGCGGCGTTGTGGGTTTGCCAGTCGATTTGCCAGCGCCCGCCATCGGGCTGTGCCAGGCGAAAGGTTCGATAGGCTAACGGGTAGATAGTTGTCGATGGCGCGGCGGCGTGCAGGCGGTCGCCCAGGTTATCGACTTTGGTTTGATGATGATGGCCGGTGAGCACCAGCTTCACCTGGGGATGGGCATCTAGCACATCTAAAAGCTGCGGGCCGTTGCTGCATACAAACTTGGTGAAATTGGGATGGTCATCGACCGGAGCCAATTTGTGTAGCGGATGATGAACGGCAACGATGACAAATTTGTCGCTGTGCGTATCAAGCTCTTGCTCCAGCCAGCGCAGTTGAAGGTCATCGATCACTCCCCCCCAATCGGCGTCGCGAATGGAATCAAGCCCGATGATTTGAACCTGGGGATCGACGGTGATCGACCAGTAACCGGCTTGCGCTTCGGGCGCGGTCGGACGCTGGTTAAATTGCGGGTTGAAGTGACGGGCGAAATCGCGCCGGGTCAGCCCTGCGGTGCGGTCGAGCGTGCGGCGGTCGTGGTTGCCGGGGATGATATAATAGGGTTTATCAAGCTGTTTGATGGCTGCCTGGAATTGATCGAATTCAGCCTGATCGGCGATGTCGAACAGGTCGCCGGTAATCAGCACAAAATCGAGATCGGCCTGCCGGTTGAGATCGGCAATGATACCGGCTAGGATATCGGATGCGTGATCGGAAAGAAGTTCGTGGTGGCTGCCCAGAGATGAAAAATGAATATCGCTAATTTGAGCGAAATGAAGCGATGTCATAGAGCGGTTGTCCTTTGTTACAAAATATGCAGCGAGACCCGTCGCGGCTCGGCCAACGTGTTCGAGCGGGACAGCAGTTCTTTCCAGGCTTTACCCAAACGCCGGATGCCTTCTTCAATCTCGTCGGGTGGATGGCCGGCAAAGTTGAGGCGCATCGCGTGAGCAAAGTAGCCGCCTGCCGAAAAAACCGAGCCAATGGAGAAAGCGACGTTGTAGTTGATGGCGGTCAGGTACAGCTCGGTGGCGGTTGGGCCGGGCTGGGGCATCTCAACCCACAGATAAATTCCGCCGCCCGGACATTGCCAGCGGGCTTCGGCGGGGAAGTGCTGCTCCATCGCGGCCAGCATCGCATCCCGGCGGGCTTGGTAGGCGGTCCGCACCATTTTGAGATGGGCTGGAAAATCGCCGCTTTCCAAATAAGCGTGCAGGGCGCGTTGATTGAGCGGCGAGGTCAAAATATCGGTGGTTTGTTTGGTTGTAACCACCCTTTCTTGCAGTGACTGCGGTGCCGCCAAATAGCCAATGCGAATACCCGGCACCAGTGTTTTACTAAAGCCACCAGCATGAAAAACGATGTTGTTCGTATCCAGACTTTTGAGCGTGGGCAAGGGTTTGCTCTCGTAATACAGTTCGTCGTAGGTGGTGTCTTCCAAAATCGGCACACCGTAGCGAGCCGCAATCTCCAACAGCGCCCGGCGTCGCTCAAGGGGCATGCTGATGCCGGTCGGGTTGTGGAAGTTGGGCGTAGCATAGATAAGGCTAGGCCGGTGGCGCAGAATAATTTGCTCAAGCTGATCGACACGCATGCCGTGTACGTCCATCGGCACGCCCACCGGCGTGATGCGCTTCGATGAGAGCAGATCGAGCAGGCCAAGATAACATGGCTCCTCGACAACCAAGACATTATCTTCGCCACGCGCCAATACCTGAAGCGCGATGTCCATGGCCTGTTGGCAGCCGGCGGTGATCAAAATATCGCTGCCTTTGACGTCGATACCCTGAGCTTGAAGCATTTCGGCGATGAGTTGGCGCAGCGGGAAGTAGCCGGAAGCCTCCTCATATTGGAGAGCATCGGCTCCATCACGACGCAGAACATCATTGATAGCCCGGCGGAATTCGTTGACCGGAATAAACTCGCTGGCCGGAGTTCCGGCGGCAAAGGAGATCACGCCCGGCTGGCGAGCCAGGCGCATCATTTCGTTCATCATTTGGCCGGCGTTCCAGTGGCGTCGCAGCGGCGGGCTACCCAGGCGCACAGGCATAGGTGGTTGATCCTCAGGCGCAGAAATTTCGTTGGCGGCAGTAACATAGGTACCGCTACCAACCTTTGTGGTAACCAGCCCTTCCGCTTCCAATTCAGCGTAGGCGTTGACGACCGTCACACGGTTAACGCCTAACTGCTTGGCGAGCACGCGGCTGGCCGGCAAACGCGTTTCCGAGGTCAAGTCGCCCGACTCGATGCGATGGCGCAGATAATCGGCCACTTGCAGATAAAGGGCACGATCTTTGTCTCGATCTAGCTCAAGTCTGCTAAAAAACATCATACAGTCCAATTTCAATAATGGAGGTCATTATAGCATGCCAATTTTATTTTGGACAGGGCCAATTTGCACGATACTAAGGAGTCCAATTTTTGCAAGGGAGGCTTTAGATGTATTTGAGGGAACTTTTATAGGGGATTGGAGATTGGGAGATAAGGCGATTGGACTATCAATCGCCTTATCTCCACAATCGGTATGGAGCCAAAAGTTATTTGGGGATCAGGCCAATTTATTAGCCAGAGCGACAAAGTCATCAACATCAGCCAAGACGCGGTCAACAGCGGTTTTCCAAAATTCGGGCTGGGTAAGATCGACACCCAGATGTTTCTGAGCGAGGTCTTCGGTATCCATCGAGCCGGTGTCGCGCAGCAGAGCCACATAGCGGTCATGAAAAGTCGGGCCTTCGGCCATCGCTTGCGCGTAAACGCCGTTGCTAAAAAGAAAGCCAAACGTGTAGGGGAAGTTATAAAACGGCGCGTAGGTCAGATAAAAATGAAGCTTCGACGCCCAGAAGAGCGGGTGATAGTCGGCCAGGCCATCTTTGTAAGCTGTTTTCTGAGCCGATAGCATCAGGTCGTTCAGTTCATCGACGCTGAGCTGTTTTTTAGCGCGTGCATCAAAAAACGCTTGCTCGAAAAGGAAACGAGCGCGGATGTTCATGAGAAAAGCAGCGGCGTCGTTGAGCTTGGTGCCAAGGATGCTCAATCGCTCCTGATCATCTTGGCTGGCATTGTAGCTGGCGTTGCGAACAACCATCTCATTAAAGGTACTGGCGGTTTCAGCGACGCTCATGGTGTATCGTTTTGCGCCGTAGGGCAGATCGCGCATGACCCAACTGTGGTAGCCGTGGCCCAGTTCGTGGGCTAGCGTCAGCATGCCGTTGTAGCTGCCGTTGTAGGTCATGAAGATGCGCGACTCGCGGCTGAGGGGTAGGCTGGTGCAGTAGGCTCCGGCTCGCTTGCCGGAACGATCTTCGGATTCGATCCAGCGGTTGTCGATGGCCATGCGGCAGTAAGCGGCGATGTCTGTGTCAAAAGTGTTGATGCTGTCAACAACGAAATCGGACGCTTCTTTATAAGTGAACGTTTGGTTAACCGCGCCAACGGGAGCGTTGACATCAAACCAACTCAGTTTGTCGATACCAAACAGCTTGGCTTTAGCGTCGAAGAATTCAAGCAGCTTGCCGCTTTTGGCATCGATCACATCCCACATGGCATCAAGCGTAGCGGCCGAAAAGCGGTTATTCAGCAGTGGCTCGTGCAGCACCGATTGCCAATCGCGATGTTTGTAGAGCGCCAGCCGAAAACCGGCCTGAAAGTTGAGCGCCAACGCGCAGGTTTTAGCCAATTCGCTCCAGCTTTCTTCAAACAGCTTAAATGCTGACTGCCGCACTTCACGATCAGGATCGTCAAAAAATTTACTTTGTAGTTGGCCCAGTGAGGTGGGTTTGCCCTCGAATTCAACTTCTTTATCGCCGCTGACGATATCATACAATCGGCCCCAGGCGTGGTAACCATCCGTTGCCAGATCGTTCGCCAAGGTCTCTAACTCAGGTGCCATCTTTTGGCGAGCTAAGGTACGCGATTTGTTGAGATAAAAAGCTACGCTGTTGAGATCCGTATTAGTGACTAACTTTGTCCAGGCGACGTCATCCTGTTCGGCAAAGGCAGCTTGGAACTGGGTCCAGATGGCCCCCAACTTGGCCCCCAACTGTTCGGTTTGACCCATCAATTGCAGCGCTTTGTCATCTTTGACATCCTGCGCAACCAGACAGCCGACAAAGGAACTCGCCTGGTTAAGACGTGCGCCCAAATCAAAAAGTGTTTGAATGGCTTCCACCCAAGCCGATTCGGTTTCATCGGAGAGCGGATTCGGTACTCCCGCCGCTTCAAGAGTGTCGAGATCTGTGGTGAGTTGGCCTAAAAAATCGGCCAATGCTTGCGACTGGCTACCGCCTTCAAAAATAGAACCCAGATCCCAATTTACGCTGATTGACATAGTTTTTACCTCACTGGTGTAAGTTTTATATTTGGTAGGTAGGATTTTAGGCTCTCGTGAAACCTTGTCAACTTCAATGAGCCAATCCGATCTCCCCAGTATAGATAGGGCAAAGGTATAACCGGTTTACTCAAAGCATTGGCAAAAAAGTTTAGGGTGAAAGCAAAAATTTATCAGAGGGAAGAGACAACGGTGACAAAGTAAATAAAAATCCACAGACGCGCACAAAGAACGCAGAGAATTAACCATTGGATCATCTGCGTTCTCTATGCCATCTGTGGATTTAATAAACGCTCAAATCTACTCGATTCTATTCTCGATTGAGCATTTTCACCGTAGCCATACCGCCAAGCATCAGTAGAACCATGCCCCCAAACAGTAGGGTTGGGATCGATGTTTCGGCTTCGGTGGTTAGGCCGGTGACAGGCAGGGGGCTGTCTTCCGCAGGCGGCGCAGCTTGTGGAATATTGGAGATAGTAGACCCTGGAGCCGGGCCGACCAGCGAGACGTCGTCGACATTAAAATTCACTTCGGCGTTGGTGGCGAACTTTTTAATGCCCCGGATAAAAAGGCTGATCTGGCTGTTGTCGGCACCGGTTCGAATAGTGCCGGTAACAACTTCATACATAAGCGGCTTGTTATCGGGGAAATCGCCGTTGGAGCCGATACGAAGCTGTTCGGTTAGCGGCATCACAACCCACTGATCAACGTTATCGATATTGCCTTCGCCGAACGGATCGACACCCCACTGCATTTCGTACTCATAATCGTTACGATCTTCCAGGCGGTCATCGGTTCGCATAATGGCATAGAGCGTCAATTCGTAATCGGCATTGGTAGCAACATCGACCGTTTGATAGATGGCGATGACCCGGTCGGTGGCGTCGGTATAAACATCGTCAATTTCCATCAGCTGCGAATACTCGCCCATCCGCACTGCTTCAGGCCACTGTTCATCATACCAGCCAAACTCGGCCTCACCGTTGCTATACGATTCCCAATCTTCGGCAACGCCATTCGATGGATCACGCCGCTGTTCGAAGCTGCCGTTCCTGATCACGTCGACTGATCCATCCTGAGCACGAGCGTCGCCATAGACCCACAAACTGACAATAGTGAGCAATAAGCCGGTGCATAGGATCGCTTTGAATATATTTGTAACGATACTTCTCCTACAAAAACTATTGGACATGGTGTACCCTCCGAATTTCTCCTACCTAAATTGTCCGTCCGGCATCCCCGCGATGCGACCGACAATTGTAGCAATACATAATCAATAAAAGTAACTCCATCCTAACATAATCGGCAGAGATTTTCAATATCCAAAATCATTTATGGAGAGATTTCGAGAAAGAGGGCTATTAACGAAGGTAATTCCTTTAGCGATACAATTTATTCGCTAAAGTGATGACGATGAAGGGTGGCGACGTTAAGGGATAATGCCGTCATTACGCACAGCAGCGACAGTGTCTGTATCGAGAATGAGTGGCGTTTTAAAGTCATAAATACCATCACGATAAGACCATCCGTGACGACAGCGGGCGCAGACAAACACTTGGCCTTCAATCGAGTCGATTTCGGTCAGAATTAAGTGGCTGAACTTACAGGTTGGGCAGCGAAAGAAGCCGGTGGCAAAAGGTTGGTTTAGCTTATGAGCCTGAGCCTGCAAAAAGATACTGGGCGTAAGCTGCCACCAATTTCCTGACGGCTGCGCCCAGCTATCAAGCTTGACTAACAGCGATGTGGGTATAGTTCGCTTAAGCAGATCGAGGCGATAGTGTGAGAGCGTGCGAACATTTTCAATGCGCAGTCCAGCCTTTTCGAACTGCTCTCGCATCCAAGCGGGATAAAAATCAAAATTTAGCTCAACAAATTCTAAGGGGGCCGGGTCGAAAGGACTCCACGCTTGCTGCCCCAGAAACCAGCGAAGTAGTGATTTGAGATGGAATTTACTGGCGTGCTCGATAACTGTCGTCCCCTGCGGCACAACGATACGGTAAATTTCGGCCAACGCCGAAGGCACATCGACCAGATGATGCATAACGCGAACCATTGTCAAGGCATCAAAAAGGTTATCGACGAAGGGCAAATTGTAGACATCAGCCACAACGTAGATAAGGCGCGGGTCTTGGCCGAGATAATCTTGCGCCTCTTCAAGTTGGGTACGGGCATAATCCGTCAATACAATTTGGCTATAGCCCTGGTACAAATCGACCAGTCGACCGAAGCCCCCCCCAATCTCTACTAAGCGATGGCCGGAAGGCGGCAGCATTTTCTGCATCGCCACGCGTTCAACGGCATCTTCATAGCTGCGGTTTTGGCCTTCCCAAAAGTCGGTGCGGTATTGGCTTCCTTCGTAATCGCAAATTCTAGGCAATTTCAAGTCCTTAATGTTTCACGTGAAACAATTTGATAAACAGTGTTAGTAGGCGTTGTCATCGTTGAATAGTTGCGAAATTGTCCGAATGATAATTCTAAAATCGAGCGCCAGCGACCAGTTTTCAATATACCACAAATCATATTTGGTGCGCTCAATAATGGACGTATCCCCTCGCAGGCCGTTGATTTGGGCCCAACCGGTAATTCCCGCTTTTTCGCGATGGCGATCCATGTAGCGAGGAATTGAACTCTTGAACTGTTCAACAAATATAGGTCGCTCTGGGCGTGGGCCGACCAAACTCATTTCGCCAATCAAAACATTAATAAATTGGGGAAGTTCATCAATTGAAACACGCCGCAGAAATGTTCCCAGTCGTGTGCGACGATTATCGTCGACGGTAGTCCAAACGGGGCCGGTTTCTTTTTCGGCATCAGCTCGCATCGAGCGAAACTTGAGCATCATAAAACGTTTGCCATCTAAGCCCATCCGCTCTTGCGTGTAAAAAACGGGGCCGGCCGACTCAAGTTTGATGAGAATAGCGAGCAGCATCATTACCGGTGAAAGAATAATCAGGCCAAAGGCACTGCCGGCAATATCGATACTCCGTTTCATCATAAGCTGCCACCCATGCAGGGCGGTATCACGTACCGCCAAAAGTGGCAAACCACCCAAATCGCCAATTGAAACTTCGCTGGCGACAATTTGGAAAACATCGGGGAAAATTTTGACGGCTACACGGCTGGGATCACACTCGCCAACAATCTTCAAAATTTCCGGATGCGTAATATCCTGCATTGCGATGATCACTTCGTTAATTTTTTGAGAAATAATTAAATCGGGAATATCATCGGCGGTGCCTAAAACCGGTGTATTTTGAATGGCCTTCATTTTTGGTTTATCATCAATAAACCCGACTACCCGATATCCCAGCTGAGGTGTACGCCGAATTTTTTGCAGGACGATACGCCCCACTTCGCCGGTACCAACAATTAGGATGCGTTCTTCACCCCATCCACGTGCACGTAAAAATGCCTGAATTCTTGAATGGATAGCACGGCCTACCGACGTTAAGATGATGGTCAACATCCATACATAAACCATCATAAGGCGCGGATAATCGAGTTGGTTTTTGAAAAAGAAAGAGATAAAGGCAATGGCAATAATGGTGCCGACAGAAGCTGCACCAAAAATCGGGTAAAACTGATCAACCAGAGAGGATGATCGCTGCCGGTGATACAGTCGATAGAAAAAGAAAACTATGATAATTGAAATAATGTGAACAAATGTCATGCCCCAGTATGCGGAGAAAGGAGAAATATTTTGATACTCCGTTTGCAGGCGCAGATTATAGCCAAAGAAAAAGGCCGCACCCGACATAAGAGCATCGACCAAAATGAGCGAAACCGTAAAAATTAAAGGTGCGCGTTGTTTCATTCTACCTCCAAAAAAATCGTCCTACCCCATTGAGTGTCGTAAATTAAGCAGTTGGAATTTGAGTTGGGTGGTACGCCACCGCAAGTTAATACCCAAGACCACAAGCGTGTGAAGCCAAAACGGTGTTGACGCCGCGTAGAATTTACGATAAAAAACGTCCATCGCCCGATAAAATTCAATTTGGGCTTTTGGGCTGCTCTGGCTGGCAGCACGTTTAACATGGATAACGGTCACAGCGGGGTTATAGAAAATCTTCC
Organism: Anaerolineae bacterium; assembly: GCA_020433835.1. Next base: position 10,350 of record JAGRBY010000038.1, read on the forward strand.
AGCGATTAGCTTTGATTTGATAGGCCCAATCTAAATCTTCGCCGTACATAAAATAAGTTTCGTCGAGCAAGCCAGCTTGGGCAATGGCTTCACGCCGAACCATCATAAATGCCCCAACAACAGCATCGACCTCTAAGAGTTGGTCGGGATCGACAAAGGTCATATTGTAGCGTCCAAAAGTTGGGCTGTTGGGAAATAATTTCGACAAGCCCGTCATCCGGTAAAAGCTGACGATAGGCGTGGGGAAAGAGCGGCGACAGGCTAAATCCAGGCTGCCGTCGGGCCGGACCAATTTTGGACCAGCCGCCCCCGCCGACGAACGGCTGTCCATAAAGGCTACCATATCGGCTAGACCGGTTGGCGAAAGAAGGGTATCGGGGTTCAGCAGCAGGGCGTAGCGGGGTGCAGTTGGTTGAAATGAACCATCGGCATTGAAGCCGGCCCAGCGCAATCCTAAATTGTTGGCATAGGCAAAACCGCCATTGATCTCGCTGGCAATAACATGCGTTTGAGGAAACTCGGATCTGACCATGGCGGCGCTGCCATCTGTCGAGCAATTATCAACGACCACGACATTAAAACGGATATCGCCCTGGCTGGCATAAATGGATGTTAAGCAACCCCTTAGGAGATCACAGGTATTGTAATTGACAATAATAATTGATAAGTCCATAACAAAAAATAAACATTTAGCTATCAGACTTTAGCTGTCAGTTTTGGTATGAAAGGGAATGTGTGAGCTATTATTATCGGCTCGATAATTGAAATTCAGCTAAAAAAGAAAAGGTTGGCCGCTGACAACTAAGGGCTAAATGCATAAAAAAGACTGAGTTGAAGCTCAGTCTAGATGATGCCCATTATATAAACAGATGTTTTTATGAACAAACCGAGGGAGAATGAAATGGGCCGGCTGACGCCGCTTACATTTCTCGTTTCAGCCAGAGCAGCGTTTGTTTTTCATGTAGGCCAAGTTCCTGGTAAGCTTCAAGAGCTTCGGTGTGTTCAGCCGGGTGTTTAACGGAGATCATTCGGTTGCGCCAACTTCGCAAGTAGAACAAGGCCCGGCTTATGAGCGGTTTCTCCAAATACCCACGCCAATCAGGGTGAACAATTAGCTCGATCTTATGGGTCCGCCGCCATTTACCGGGGATAACATTAATCATTGCCACGAAGCGCTGGCCGTCTTCAACTACCCAATGGATAGGCTGACCAATACCCAAGAAAGTGCGTACAAAATTGGTTACCGACTCGCCACCCGACAATCTAAACTGGCTTTGACGCAGCGGCCACTCACGTTGAGCCAGAGGTAAAGTGGCGGCACTGGCCAACGTGTACGCTTCACGCATATCATAAGCGCTAGGGTTGCGAGGTCGTAAGACGAGGCTGTGAGGAATAGCGGCAATTTCTACCGGAGGCACCCGTTCGGCCCACAAGTAAGAGGTGCCTGAAATTTCGTTAAAATGCAGCGAGCAGTAAAGTTGCTTGGCCGGTTCGTTGTCGGCACGTACCTGCAAGGCGACAGAGGCTCCGTTGCATTCACGTACTAACTCTAGCCCGGCGTCCATCAAACTTCTGGCGATGCCGCGTCCCCGGTAATCTTTAGAAACGGCCAGGTTGCTGATCAACCAGCGTCTTGAATTGATTTTGGTGCGATTGACGGTAATATTCCCGACAATTTTGCGGTCTTCCTCCCAGACAAAACCAGATAGAAAATCGGTATGTTCAGGATTGGTGTACATCATCCACCACAAAATGGGTTTCAAACGACTCAACCAACGAAGTTCTTGCAAAGCATTTTGACCCGCTCGATCTAAATCTTGAGCAAAGGCTTCTTCGATGAGATCCGCTACACCCCCTAAGTCCCTCATCGGGTCCATAGAGCGTAAGCCAAAATATTGTTCAGCTTGCTGATGAGTCAAAACAGCCATTGAACTTCAGCCTTATCATTTAAGTTGGTTAATAGTGGATAATCAAAAAAATTCTATCTTGGCTATGCATTATTATAGCATTTACTTTTTGACATGTCACATGACACATAATATGAATTTTAACTTTTGCCAAAGACGCTCTGTATTCAGAGGGAGAACACAGAGCGTTGAAAAAGTCTGTCAAGCCGTTATCGAGAGCTAGCCCTCGATAACTACCGGCATGACCATAGGCTGACGTCGTGTTTCGCTGTAGAGCAGATCGCTTAAAGTTGTACGAATGGTGGCGTAGGGATCCTTGCCGTCTAAACGTAGATTAGCGATGACTTGCTCTTCGGCGCGTTCGATGAGATCCATATTATCTTTAACAAAGACAAAACCACGCGTAATGATGCGAGGCCGACCGACCAACTGACCGGTACGTTCGTCAAGGCGCACAACCGCAATCACGAAACCATCTTGAGATAAGACTTCGCGGTCGCGTAAAACTTGCGGGCCAATATCGCCGATGCCGCTGCCATCGACAAACACCCAGCCGCCGGGGATACGCTCGGTGACGCGTCCACCTTTTTCATCAAACTCGACCACGTGGCCGTTTTCGACAACAAAGATGTTCTCGGCAGGCAGACCCTGTTTGCGAGCTAACTCGGCGTGGGCATGCAGATGACGCAGTTCGCCGTGGACCGGAATAAAATATTTGGGCTTGACCAGATTAAAGAGCAGCTTTAACTCCTCCTGGCTGGCGTGGCCGCTAACGTGAACATTATCTTGCCGACCGGAAATAACGCGGGCCCCTTTTTGAAAGAGCTTGTTGACGGCCCGACCAACCATCTGCTCGTTACCGGGGATGACTCGTGAGGACATCACAACAGTATCGCCTTTTTTGATTTTGATGTGGCGATGACGGCCCGTAGCCATCCGGCCTAAGGCGGCACTGGGTTCGCCTTGACTGCCGGTAGCGATGATCGCGATCTGGCTGTCGGGGCGGCCTTTGAGGCTCATTAAATCGACCAGGACACCGGGCGGAACATTAAGGTAGCCTAACGCCTGGGCTTGCTCGACGCTTTCCTCCAAGCTGCGGCCATCGACGGCCACGACGCGGTTGTGACGCGCCGCCGAGTTGATAATCTGCTGAACGCGTGAGATCAACGAGCCAAACGTTGCCAGAATGACGCGTCCTTGAGCTTCGCGGAATACTTTGTCGAGTCCTTCATCGACCGTTTTTTCAGAAGGCGTAAAGCCGGGATTGTCGGCGTTGGTGCTGTCAGACAGCAGTACGAGCGTTCCTTCAGCGCCGAAGCGGGCTAAGGCTCCGAAGTCGGGGGCACCACCCCAGGTGGGGGTGTAATCGAACTTAAAGTCACCGGTGTGAACAATTAAACCGGAGGGCGTTCGAATAGCCAACCCGACGGCATCGGGAATGGAGTGGCAGACATGGAAGAATTCCACATCGAACAGGCCGCCAATCGACTCGCGATCACCGGCTTCAATTGTATTGAGGGTGACACGGCCGGCCATATTTTTCTGGCGCAGTTTGACTTCAATTAAGCCGGTGGTTAGCCGGGTGGCATATACGGGCGCATCGACTTCAGCCAGAAGATAAGGCAGCGCGCCGATATGATCCTCGTGGCCGTGGGTGACAACGATGCCTCGCACCCAATCTTTTTTGTCTTTCAAATAATGGGTGTAGTCGGGAATGACCAGATCGATGCCGAGCATATCATACTCGGGAAACATCACGCCGGCATCGATAATAAGGATGTTACGTCCGTATTCGATAGCCGTCATATTTTTACCAACTTCCCCCAGTCCACCCAGGGGAATGATTTTTAACTTATAGTTTGCCATATGTTTTCCTTCTTTGGTTAGTAGTAGTTAGTAAGTTTAGTTTGTTTAGATAGTAGGTTATTTCAGATTTGTGTGTTGTATTAGATGGTAGCCAGTTATGTATTATCGACCAAAGAATAATTATAGAGACCTGTATACAAACACAGGACTAGATCTCTCAAAAAGTATCTAAAAATTTTTGAGTACTCTGGTGCGAATACGCTGGTATAGTCGATTGCCTTACCTGCCAGGTTAGGCGATAAAATTGGAACGATTGTCAACAATGAAATCTTTGCTATTTTTGAGCCTACTGTGATTGCCAAAAGGGGTGTATCAGAAGCAGAGAGGATTCTGAGGAAAGAGCCTAAAGGCGTTAGGCTCCTTATTTTCCACTTAAAAACTCCAGGTAGCTCTGGAGCAGCCGTTGGACTTCACTGGGCTTAAAAACTATGATCGTGTTACATCTAAGGCTACGGGACCGCTGGGCTTGCGGATCATATCGAATTCGACCTGATCACCTTCCAACAAGTTTCTTAACCCGTTACCTTTGATCGATTGGTAGTAAACAAAAATATCTTCGTCTATACCGGCGTCGATATATCCATATCCTTTCGACGCATCAAACCACTTGACCGTACCTGTAATTCTCTGAGACATTATAGCTTCTCCTACATTTAATTACAACAAAAAAGTCGCCAGGTAGACTGCTCCTGCGACTTTGCGTCAGTTACCACTTCATATTTGTGAATAATTATACGATACATTCACAAATTTGTCAAATTTACACTAAATTAGGGCTTACGCAGTATAAAGGTGACAGTCACTTGAACGCCCTAAATCGACCTGTTGGGGCTAATCCAAAGCTGATTTATGACCAATAAGTGACTGTCACCTGACTTTTGCGTAAGTCGTCCTATAAATCTAAAACCAATCACCGCCTTGGATGAAGAGAGGCGAGTCGGCGATAATCTGATCGAGCCAAGAGCAGGTGTCTTCGCTGGCTTTGAAGCGACCCAGCAGATTGGCTTCTCGCGCTTTGAGGTAACCGCATAAAACTTGAGTCAGTGTGCCGATATCGGTTTCGACTTGAATTTTTGCGCCGCTGGCTTCCTGGGTTTCGGGGCGGCCATCGACCAAACGGAAAAGGATCGGTTCTTCGTTGGCCGGGATAAGCGGATCAGTTATTTTGAAGACGCGCTCGCCCGACATGCCCCGCGTGTAAAATCGTGCTGTAAACGCCTCAGGAACGTGGATGATGCGGGCCATGGGGCCGGGTGTAACATGACATAGATCGTTAAAGAGCCAACCGCGATTTTGAGCATCATGAGCTACAGGTTGATGCAGACTGTGGCGCAGTAAAGTTTGCGGAGGGGCCAGATACTCGATAACGTCGGCCTCTTTTTGGGTAGCTAAATAGCCGGCTAAGGCTCTGTAAGCCGGGCCTTCGGGAGCAAACAACTCTTTGATATGAAAAACTGACTCGTTTTTGCTGTTGAGTCGAACTTCATAAGCGATGTAGCCTTCGATCATACCATCGTTATCAAAGACCACAATTTTGGGCCACCCTTTGATAAGTTTATCCCACCAGGCATCGGTGCGGGTGAACCAGCCGTTGTGCCAGGTCATCTGGCCTTTGTACATAACGCGCATGATGCGCAGATCGTTGGGATGAAATGGGCGCACCTGGCCTACGTTCTGACCGCCTTCATTATAAGAGGCCAGAATATTGGTTCGGTGCAGACGATAGGCATGCAAATCGCCTACTGTTTTGTAATTGAACTTGTTGTAATATTTGTGGGAAAAAGGAAACAAGGCCGACATCGCCTGGCGTTCGCTATAGGCACGCAAAATGGCAAACCGCACCATTTTGGCTCCGATACCCTTGCGCCGAAATTCCGGCAAAACCGATACCCCGGCCACCGCCCCCACTTTGACCGGTACGCCACTCAGCCACATTTTGGCGGGAAAAACGGTGGCAGTACCGACCACTTTGCCGCCAAATTCAGCCACCAGAATATCGGATAGATCGTAGCGCGGATCGCTTCTTAGGGCGGCCAGCGTCTTATCTTTGTCGCGACCAAAGCCAACCGCTCGAATATGAGCGATGGTATCTTCTTCATTGGCTTGAGCCGGTCTGACAATTACGGTATCGATGTTCATGATTCTTCTCTTTCTTTTTTGAAGTGAGCAAGTACGGCATCCACTGCTTCCTGGGCCGTGCGGGTAACAATAACGAGACCCTGATGAACGGGCTTGATATAGGTGGGGTCGATAAAGGCGGCCAGCGTACGCTGCCATAGGCCGCCGACGGTAACAATGGGCAAGGGAGGTCGTTCTCCGGTTTGAACAAAACTCCAGACGAGCGATAGTTCGGACAGCGTGCCGATGCCGCCGGGCATGACGATAACGCCATCGCAATTTTCGATAAGGTAAAGTAGTCGCTCGCGCAGGGTTTGATGCTTGATTTCTTCTTTCACCCATTCGTTGGGCGGTGCAGGTCTAAATTGCTCGATTTGAGCGCTAGTCACCCCAATGGTATGTCCGCCAGCCTCAACTGCGCCCTGGCTGGCGGCGGCCATAACGCCTGAGTAGCCACCTGTCTGTACTATACAGCCGGCCCGGGCCAACAAGCGGCCGACCGTACGCGCCGATTCGTAATCGGCGCTATTAGGTAAGGGAGCACTACTGCCAAAGACACTGACAACTTTTTGTTTGAGCGTCACGGGTCAACATCCTCTGGGGTAGGAACCCAATATTTTGAAAAAAGATGTTATTTCTTGAAGATGGTTGAGCGCATTCTGACAGCGTTCTTCTTCCAAACTGCCGATAAAATCGATGTAAAAAAAGTACTGCCAGCGTTTATCCTGTAAGGGTCGGGATTCGATCTTTGTGAGATCAATATCGCGCAGAGCAAAAACGGCCAAACTCTTAAAAAGCGAGCCAGGGACATTATCCATCGAAAAAACGATAGAGGTTTTGGCATCAGCTTGAGGCACTACCGGCTTGGGAGAAATGGCGACAAAACGGGTGTAGTTTTCGGAGCTGTCTTGCATATCAGCCTTAAGAATATTCAAGCCGTAGATTTTCGCCGCGCGTTCGCTGGCCAGAGCCGCGCCGTCGGTGATGTTGTTTTCGAGAAGCAGTTTAACGCTGCTAACTGTATCGCGGCTGGTTATCTGCTCGACGTGGGGCAGCAAACGGCTGAGCGTATGTTCGCATTGAGATAATGGCTGAGGGTGCGAGTACACCTTTTTGATATCGGTTAGTGCAACGCCGGGTAAAGCGAGCAGTTGATGGGCTATGTGAACCTGCGTCTCACCGATAATCGACAAATCGTGGCGCAGTAGTAGATCATAATTGCGATGGATGCTGCCGGCCAGCGAATTTTCAATGGGGACAATGCCGCGATCGGCATGGCCGTTGGTGACAGCCTCGAAGATATCATCGAAATCACTTTTGCCGATGGCCTCGATACTATCGCCAAAAAAGGCGATAGCGGCCGCATCGGTATATGTTCCCGGCCCGCCAAGCACGGCCACACGCAAGGGATGGTCATTCATTTGGGAACCTCGACATCTATCACTTTGTAGGGATAAATATTGATAACTTTGGTTTCATGGAACTGTGTTTCTGTTATTTCAGTGGGATTGTAAATATGCCGATGGCCATGAATGAGGTATTGAGGTTTGAAGATTTTCATCAGCCACAAAAACGCTTTGAAACCAACATGAACGCGGTCATCACCATTATGAATGCCATAAGGCGGCGAATGCGTGATCAATATATCGACATAACGTCCATATTGTAGCTTGTTTATTAGGAAGCGAGGCACGAGATGCATGAAGACGTTGGACCACATCTCTTGCTGGCTGTATTGAAAAGAGCCGCGACGGTACCGGATTGAGCCTTCTAAGCCGGCCAGTAACAGATTACTGGCCATGTAAGTTCTACAATGAAGATTGACACCGCCCTGAGGGCCGGTTACTATCGAGCCGTCAGACAGGTATTCCTGCTCTGGATCGTGATTGCCATGAACATAAATAAGCGAAACGTTAAGAACAGTTTGAATGTATTCCAGATAGTAATAAGGCAGATCACCGCAACCAATGGCTAACTCGACACCGCGATATTTTTCCGCGGCTGTGGGACTGTAGATGTGTTCGACAACCTTATCACTAACAAATAGAATCTTCACCTAATCTTACGTTAACCTGAGATGGAGCAATTGTACCACGAAGGTATTTTACTGTCAACGAAACAGAAATCCAGCTTAAGAAGCGATTTTAGGGCTTTTCTAACCCGAATTCTTTATGGATAGCTCTAACGGCGCGATCGGCATCGCCTTGAGCCACAACGAGCGAAATGTTAAATTCGCTGCTGCCCTGGGCGATGGCAATGATGTTGATTTTCTCCGTACCCAACGAACCGAACAGCCGACCACTAACGCCGGGCTGCCCTTTCATACCCGCGCCGACCACGGCCAAAATTACCGTGTTTTCCTCCCACTTGACGCGCTCAAGATCGCGTCGTTCGATCTCGCGGGCCAGTTCCGATTCTAATGAGGCCACAACTTTCTGGACATCGGGCGTTGAGACGACAAAACAGATCGATTGCTCGGAGGAGGCCTGGCTAATCATAAGCACATTGGTTTTTGTTTTGGCAACAGCAGAAAAGGTGCGGCCGGCTACGCCCGTAATGCCAATCATGCCCGGGCCACTGACCGTAACGAGGCTCATATTTTTTATAGCCGTGACAGCTTTAACGGTCTTACCGTTGTTTTTGTAATCGGCGGTGATGAGCGTGCCAGGGTGATCAGGGTCAAACGTATTTAAAATACGGACCGGCAGGTTAACGCGCCGGGCCGGGCGAATGGCCTGCGAATGCAGCACCTTAGCCCCAAAGTAAGACAGCTCGCTAATTTCGGCATAGGAGAGATAACTGATGGGGTGGGCATCAGGCACAACACGCGGATCGGCGGTCATAACGCCGTTGACATCGGTCCAAATCCAGACCTCGTCGGCCTCCAGGGCACGGCCTAAAATGGTGGCGCTATAATCGCTGCCGCCCCGGCCTAAGGTGGTTGTAATACCGTTCTCGGTGGCCCCAATGAAACCGGTTACGACCGGGGTTTTGCCGCCTTCCAACAGCGGGCGTAACCGGGCTTGCGATTTAACCTGGGTAGCCTCTCGACGCGGCACGGCTGCACCGAAATGGTCGTCGGTGACGATCAGTTCCGTGGCCTCGACACTTTCGGCGGGAAAACCGGCGTGGTCGAGAATGGCCGCTACTTGAGGGGCGTTTAGCCGTTCGCCAATACCGCCGATAACATCGAGTGCGCGCGGCGTCAATTCGCCTAACACGTGGATGCCGTGGCAAAGGGCTTCAAATTCATCAAGCAGCATCCGAATGTGAGCCATCACCGCATCGCGCTGGGGAGAGTCGCCTAGAAAGTAGCGGGTCACTTCGGCATGTTTGTTGTCAATTTCGGTGCGGGCTTGCCGGGCAGCCTCTTCGTTGCCGGCTTCGGCTTGCTGGGCGGCATTGAGAAGTAGGTTGGTTACACCGCTCATGGCCGAAACAACCACCACAACGTCGTGACCGTTTTTTCGGGCATCAGCTACAATTTTTACGACATTTTTGAGGGCATCGACACTTCCCACGGAAGTGCCACCGAATTTCATAACAATTAGCAAGGTATCACTCCTTTATAAAAGGTAATGGCTCAATATGGATCCCAAGGAGGTCATAGAAATGGAGGCCATGGTCATGCCCGAATGTCTTTATCGGGCATCCAACAGGTCTTAGGGCGCTAGATTCCCGCTAAAAACATGCGGGAATGACATCGGTAACTGTTCCTCCTCGAAACACATATAGAGCCTTAAATTTAATGGTAACTACTTAGAGGTAAACGTGTCTCCATCTAAGTAGATGTAAGATTATGGTAATCCGAGTCGCTAGGTGACTCACTCACTCAATTCATGAGAAAGGAAATAAGAATGACGAAGATTTTACCCCTTCCCCCTAAGCTTCAACAAAAAATTGCTCGACTACAAAACTTTATACTTTTTAAGGATGCTGAACCATGATGCCAGTAACCCGGGGTCAAAAGATTTATTTTGCTGCCGTCGGCCTCTTAGCCTTGTGGGTCGGTATGTGGGGATATTTTATTCCCGGTCAAATAGACAAAGCTATCCCCTGGCTTGTGCCACCTCTACATGCGCGTTTTTTGGGAGCTATGTACCTGTCTGGGTTAACCTTCATGGTGGGCGGCATTCTGGCGCATTATTATGCCGAAGTCCGGGTCATGATACGGGTCATTGCCATCTGGACCGGTATGTTGTTTGTTGTTTCACTCTTTTACCTGGGCGAATTTGATTACAGTCACAGGCCCGTTTGGTTTTGGTTTGCGGCTTATATTATCTATCCCCTGATTGCCTTATGGTTGATGTGGCGTGACCGAACTCTGCGGGAAAATGTTGATGGCACCCTCTTGCCGGCCTGGGTTCGAAGCTACTTGCTGGCGCAAGGCGTTGTCGTTACTTTACTGGCGTTGGTTCTTTTGCTTGCACCCGAGTTCATGGTGACTATTTGGCCCTGGAATATCACCCGCTTGCTGGCCCAAATTTATTCGGCTCCGTTTTTGGCCTACGGGATCAGCAGTTTGATGCTCAGCCGCAAGCAAACCTGGCTTGAAGTGTGGGTTGTTATAACCGGAACCTTTGTGTTTGCTTTGGGTGTGCTGTTAGCCTCATTCATCCACCGCCAACTTTTCTCCCCGGCTAATTTATCCACCTGGCTTTGGTTTGGAGGTTTTCTGCTGGCGACGGTAATGCTGGGGTTGTTGAGTGTCCGCTCTATTCGAGAAGGTAGGGCCGCATGATAAAAAAGCCCGCCCGTCTGTATACGACCATTGCCGGAATATTTTTGCTGGCGCAAGGCATCTCCACGCTTGCTTTTCGTTTATATCCGCCTTTGGATCACGCCTTTCCACAATTGTTGGCCCTCACCCAAATGGTTCCACCGCACTCAATTCTGCACATTCTAACGGGTTTATGGGCATTGGCAACACTATACTGGGGTGGCGAGCGAGGGGCTATTTGGTTTGCCGCCGCTTTCGGTTTGTTTTACACCGCCCTGGCCCTGTACGGAATGATAACCATGCAGCCAACCGTTTTTGGGTTGCAACCATTTGACCATCCATTTCATTTGTTGTTAGGCCTATTAGGCTTGATGGCTGCCGGTATAGCCTACTATCAAACCCATAAGAGAAAGAGGATATCACTGTGATGAAACAAGGAACACGGATTGCCTGGCCTTTACGGGCATGGTTTGGGGTGGAAGTGTTATTTGGGGTGTTAGCCGTTTTGGCAATTGGTCTCTCCCCCGCCGATTCCAAAACAAACTTCGCTTGGCCAATTCAGCCGGTTGTAATGGCCGCTATGTTGGGAGCTTTCTACATTACCTCTGCTCCCCTTTTTCTACTCCCCTTTTTTGCTAAACGATGGGAAATGATTCGGGTGATGATATTGCCCGCCGCGCTTTTTAGCACAATCCAATTGGTGGCCACGTTTCTTCATTGGGATAAGTTTTCGGTTGGCACGACACCTTTTTATGTGTGGTTTGCCAGTTATCTGCTGCCGCCGCCCGTTTTTGTAAGCGCCTACTTCTGGCATCAACGCCAGGCCCGATCTCAGGTCGTCGCTGTTAACGACCCCATCCCCGCCTGGTTACATCGTCTGTTGATAATTTGTGGTGGCATTATCGCGATCGGGGCATTTCTCATTCTTTTCTTTCCCAGCTTACTTATCCCCATTTTTCCCTGGGTATTAACCCCGCTAACCGCGCGATCACTGTCCGGCTGGCTGATTGCCGTGGGCACGATTATGCTTTCGATGGCCCGCGAAAATGACCGGACACGCTCCAGACTGGCCTCGCCGATGTTAATTCTTATTCTGCCCGCCGTTCTTCTCCAGATAACGCGCTACGCCGGCGAGGTAAATTGGAGCAGCCCGGTATTATGGCTGGGGCTGGCTCTCTTTGCGGTCGTTGGCTTTTGTGGGCTGTACATCGCCAATGGAAGTTGGCGAGAGCCTTTGAGTTGATATGAGCAAAATTCTCAAAAATGGCATCATCGAAGATGTTGATACCGTCCGTCGTATCCCCATCGGCCGGTTTTGGGGTATCAATGTGCTGGTGACGCCGTTTACCTGGTTAGGCCCTTTTGTATTCTTTACTTTGCACCTGCTCTTGAATTTGCTCCATACGCAGTTAACGGTACCCGAACGGCTGTACCAGTCCTTAGTTTTTACCATTGCTGTCGAGATTACCACCGTGCTCCATGCATTCGGACATATCCTGAGCGGTAAAATGGTTCACAGTGCGATGGATGAACTGCTTATGACCACCACCCGCGATGTTAATCTCTATCACGGCAATCAGAGCAGCATTCCGGGGCATGTCCATCTGGTGCGCTCGCTGGGTGGGCCAATTTTTAATTTAATGGTGGCCGGAGTGTGTCTGGGTATCGCCCCGGCCATCCCTACCGGCTTTTGGTCAGACCTTACTGCCGGCCTGATTTCCACAAATCTATTTTTTGGCATTGGCAGCTTTCTGCCTATACGGTCTGTAGATGGTGAAATCATCTGGCGTGAATTGCGTCGACAATTCACACCTCCATAACCCGAACAGGCCGTTGATTACGAGCAAAAACACTTCATACCATCTGCTATATTACGTGCGTGATCGGTTGTGTCGGAGCAGAGAAAGGTCAATTTCGCCGGGATTCGTATGGTGCTGAGCAGAGAAAGGTTAATTTCGCCAGGATTCGTACGGTCTGACGCGCAAGAGCATCGATTTTGCGAGAAATCGTATGGTGTTACGCACAGAAAGGTTCGATTTCTCGCAAATCGTATAGCAACCGAGGTGACGGTTACCTGTTTTTCAAGCTCAGCGCCGCCGTCCGCCGCCCATCGAGCGCCAGCGGTCAGCTAAATTGCTTGACTTTGTTCGGTTGCGGAGTAGGGCTTCGGTCGATGGTCTGGCCCATGAGGGAGCTGGGACGTCATAATCGAAATCGGGCAGGGTTTTGCGCTCAATTTTGTAGCCCAGCAGGTACTCGATGCGATGGATCATGGCTTCGTCATCGGGCGTTACTAACGTGATAGCGTCGCCTTCGGCCTCGGCGCGGGCGGTACGGCCAATACGGTGGACATAGTTCTCCGGGTTTTCGGGCGCATCGTAATTGATGACGTGGGAGAT
>JAGRBY010000390.1 GCA_020433835.1 Anaerolineae bacterium
GAATCTTTGCCGCCCTCGGCATAGCCGGCGCACAACATACTGTCGGTAATGCTGCTGCCGTAAGATGCCGCACAGGTGGCGTTGGAAACAATCGGCACCTGCACTTCCATTAATTCATCCGATATGGAGCCGCCATACGAGGTGGTTCCCCAGCCGGTCACGGTCGATAGTTCGCTCTCCACATCAGCCACACTGTTCAAAGCGATAGTGGCAACCGCGCTATTGAGCACAGCCGGCGAACTGAGATGCAGCAGCGCCACGTCGTAGTCGCTGGTATTAGCATTGTAACTGGGGTGAGGAATAACCTGGTCAACCGTCTTATACTGCTCGGTACCATCGGAGCTATAAAGATAATGTTCTCCCAGACTGATATCGAAGACGGAAGGATCATACACAGTGGAACCGTTATAAACACAGTGAGCCGCGGTTAAAACCCACTCCGCATCGATTAACGATCCGCCGCACAGGTAGCCGTCAAAGAGAACCAGGGCCTGCCAGGGATACTCATGCGGATCAGCCGGCTGCCCGCCCACAATATTTGGTTGATTGGAATCAGAGGAGGGAGTCTGTGCTGTCGCATTACTACGAATCAGCCCAAAGGTTAACAAAAGGGTAAAAACAATAATGACATATTTATGGAGTGATTGTTTGTGAAACATATTTACCTTACCTTGACTATAATAAATTGGTGTACCTGGTCAGGGTCGGTAATACCTTGCAACTGTAGCTTTATACTGGGAAAGGTGATCTGGTAACGAAGATGCCAAAAATTTCGTACCATTCAAGATAGGGGGTTCCTATCGGTGACAGGAATACAAATAAAGCAAGTTCAAATTCTCCTCAACAACCTCTTAAAAAGTATAGCACTAATATCCGTATGAAAATTTCGCATCGTGTCTGAGTTTAATTAGAACTATGTTGAGTTTGTCTGATGATAAATAAATGTATCTAAATTGAAACCCCGAAGTCGCGACATCAACTCTCCGCTTTTTTGGTCTCTTCTTAGAAGAAGGTTATAATGTCAGGATATTGATCGAATTATCACAAGTTCTTAGATAAAATTATGGAATGCGCAATGAAGCAGATTAGAGATATATTGGTTGTAAACGTCCCTAATCGCTTTATCCCTCGCCCCAATTCGACCGCTTAATCACATTTTGAGGGATTGTGGCTAACCATCAACCCTCGGAATATCCATGAAACCGACTTTTGCCAACTTAACCGAACTGACTCAAGAACTGCAACAACGCACCGAGGCGGAAGTTCGATTTGACGCAGTATCACGCACGCTCTACGCAACAGACGCCAGCAACTATCAGATCATGCCCGTTGGCGTCGTTATCCCCCGTACCGTCGAAGATATGATCGCCACAGTTGAAATTTGTGTCGGCCACAACATGCCGGTCTTGCCGCGTGGCGGCGGGTCTTCGCTGGCCGGCCAAACCGTGGGTGAAGCCGTTGTCATCGACACCTCAAAATATCTGCGCAACATTCTCCATGTTGAGGCTGAAGCCCGCGAAGTGCGGGTTCAACCGGGCATCACTTTTGGGCAGCTTAATCGCCAGCTCAAAGAGACCGGGCTGATGGTCGGCCCTGATCCAGCCAGCGGCGAACGGGCTGCAATCGGCGGCTGCATCGGGAACAATGCCACTGGAGCACACTCAATTTTGTACGGGATGTTCGCCGATCACGTTCTAAGCACCCAAACCCTTCTAGCCGATGGCAGCCTCGTCGAACTGGAAGCCGGGCGCGGCGTCGGTCGCGCCGCGACTCTATGGGACGCCGTGTGTGAGGTTATCAACGCCCATCAAGACGACATTCGCACCTACTGGCCGCGCCACTGGCGACGAGCCAGCGGCTATAACCTCAACTATATGCTGCCCGATGCGCCCGGTCGTCATCCCGGCGACCCCAGCGGTCGCCCTCACCAACCCAACCTGGCGCAACTGATCTGCGGCTCGGAGGGAACGCTGGGCGTTATTACTGAGGCCACGCTTAATTTAATGCCCCGTCCCAAAATGACGGCGTTGGGGATTATTCAATTTAACGATATGATTGCGGCTCTGGAAGCGACCAATATCATTCTGGAGCTTAATCCTTCAGCCGTGGAATTGATGGATCGCCTGTTGGTGGAACTAACGCGCCAGCAGCCGCAATACGCCCGCATGCTCACATTTGTCGAAGGCACACCGGAGGCTATCGTTGTAGTTGAGTTTTATGGCAAAAGTGAAGCCGAACTGACCGCCAAACTCGACCGGTTGGAACAGCATCTAACCAGACACAAAATTGGTCAGCGTTTTTCGCGAGCGACGTCGGCCCAGGCTCAAGCCGATGTCTGGGGTGTGCGCAAAGTGGGTCTGGGGCTGTTTATGAGTATTCGCGGCGACTACAAGCCGATTCCGGTTATCGAAGATTTTGCTGTGCCGGTTGAGACATTGCCTGGCTATATGACCGATATTTTGAACCTGGCGAAACAGTACGATACGCGTCTAGCTATTTACGGCCACGCCTCGGCCGGTTGTTTGCATATTCGGCCGCTCATCAATGTTAAAACGGCCGAAGGTGTACAGATCATGAAGGAAATCGGCGAGGCCGGGGCCGAGATTGTTTTTCAATGCGGCGGCGTAATCAGCGGCGAACACAGCGACGGCTTACAGCGCAGCTATTTCAACGAAAAGTTGTTTGGCCCAGCTTTATACGGGGCGATGCAGCAGATCAAAACCATCTTTGACCCGGAGAATTTACTCAATCCGGGTAAAGTTGTGGCCGCACCTGACCCCACCAAAAATCTGCGCTACGGAGCCAACTACAGCACCATTCCCCTGGAAACCTATTTCGATTGGAGTGACGACGGTGGGCTTGATCGCGCCGTGGAGATGTGCAACGGGGCCGGGGTTTGCCGCAAACTCGATGTCGGCACAATGTGTCCCTCTTACATGGCGACACAAGATGAGCAGGATACCACCCGCGCCCGAGCCAATACCTTTCGGGCGCTGCTATCGGGCACATTGCCGCTTAGCGCGCTGACAGACAAAGCGGTTTACGATGTTTTTGAACTGTGTATCGGCTGCAAGGCCTGCAAAAGTGAGTGTCCCAGTTCGGTTGATATGGCCCGCATCAAAACCGAATACAAGGCCCAGTATTACGAGCGAACCGGCTATCCTCTGCGCAATAAGCTCATCAGTAGCGTGCCGCGCCTGTCAAAATGGGCAGCGGCCGTACCCGGTGGGTTGTGGCTGGCCAATCTGATGCTTAGCCTGCCGCCAACCAAAGCGGTGATGAATCGTATCGGCCTGGCCGAAGAACGAACGTTTCCTCGCTTTGCATCCCAAACCTTTTCAGGCTGGTTTTATCAACGTTCGCAACCGCTGGTCAGTTCCAGGCAGGTCTTACTCTTCAACGATACCTGGACAGAGTACAACTATCCTGAAATCGGGCAGGCGGCGGTTAAGGTTCTTGAAGCGGCCGGCTACCAGGTTAATTTGGAAACGCAGCGAGAATGCTGCGGACGTCCGATGTTGACCTGCGGGATGATCGAACCGGTTAAGCTGATGGCCCAACGCAATGTTGATCTGCTGCTGTCCTATGTCGAAAAAGGCTGGCCAATTATCGGTTTGGAGCCAAGCTGCATCCTCTCATTTCGCGATGAGTACCCGGCCTTGATCGACCCATCCCGCCGCGACGCAGCCCGACGGCTGAGCCAGGCTTCCGTGACGATTGACGAATTTCTGTACCAACTTATCGAAAGAAAAGAATTTCCAATTGCATCATCCCCTCATGCGCAAACACCGCTTCTATTTCACGGGCATTGTCATCAAAAGGCGCTGTCTGATATCAACAAATCGCTGCAAGTTTTAAAAGCCGCCGGTTATGCAGTTGAAGCCATTCCTTCCGGCTGCTGCGGTATGGCCGGCAACTTTGGCTACGAGGCCGAACATTACGCCATCAGCCGAACGATTGGCCGCGATCGCCTCATCCCCACAATTGAGGCCCGGCCCGATACACCTATCGCGGCCAACGGCATCTCTTGCCGAGAACAGATCGAACATACGACGGAGCGTCGCCCACGCCACTTGATCGAGTGGGTAGCCGAAGCCTTGTCGCCATAGATCGTATCCTCGTTTGTTGAAAAACGCCTTCGTTTTTCTTATACAACACAGCAAGTTTCTACAAGAAACAACCCCGTAAACCCCGTAGAATAGCGGGGTAATTTTTTTAGGAGACATTTTCTATGATTTCTTCACCACGTACAGAATTTTTGGCTGGTCTCAAGGCGATCTCCCCCATCCTGTTGGGCGTTGTGCCTTTTGCGACCATTACCGGCATCGCCGCGGTTGAGGCCAAGTTACCCGCCGGTCTGGCGATTGCCAGCTCAGTTATTATCTTTGCCGGAGCATCGCAGTTGGCGGCTATGCAGCTTATTCGAGAGAATGGGGCTTTTGCGGTGATTGTTCTGACGGTTCTGGTCATCAACCTGCGTTTTACGATGTACAGCATCTCTTTGGCACCGTACTTCAAAAATTTGGCTTCATGGTGGAAAGGGCTGCTGGCTTATATGCTAACCGATCAAGCCTATGCCCTGTCGATTATTCGTTACACCGAAAGCCCAGAGCAGCCGGCCAAACACTGGTTCTTTTTTGGGGCTTCGGTTGGTTTGTGGGTGACATGGCAACTTGGCACCATTGTAGGGGTTTTGGTGGGAGCGCAGGTTCCGGCCAACTGGTCGCTCGATTTCGCGATTCCGCTAACCTTTATTGCCGTGACGGTACCGGCCATAAAAAGTCGTCGAGAGCTTATTGTGGCGGTAGTATCGGTAGGTATTGCCGTAGCGGCGGCGGGGCTGCCGTATAACTTGGGGCTGATTGTGGCTGCCCTGGTTGGCGTGCTGGTCGGCATGGTTTTGGAGGCTGCCTAATGGTGATGACAACACTCTGGTTACTCATTATTGCGGCAGGCATCGTGACGTTTGCGATGCGTCTATCGTTCATCGCGATGCTGGGCAAAATCGACCTACCTGTGCTTTTGGAACGAGGATTAAAGTATGTGCCGGTGGCGGTGCTGCCGGCGTTGATTGCTCCGGCTTTGTTTTACCAACAGGGTCAACTGAATATCAGTGTCGGCAATGAGCGGCTTATCGCCGGTTTGGTGGCGATTATTGTAACGGCCTACACAAAAAATATGCTGTTGACTATTGGGGTTGGCATGGCAGTTTTGTGGTCTTTGCAGATGGTTTTTGGCTCGTAAGCGATTAGCTTTTAGCAGTCAGCCATCAGTTTTGTTAGGAATTAGAGATTGGGACTTAGGAATCAGGAAAAGGCTAATTCCTGATTCCTAAGTCCTATTTTTTTAGATCTTGCTTACATCGTGAGAATGGCTTTCTCGAACACCAGCGGAGGTTATTTCAATAAATTCGGCGTTCTCCTGAAGCTGTTTGATAGTGTAAGCTCCGCCATAACTGAGGCCGGAGCGCAGCCCGCCGACGAGTTGGTAGAGCATTTCATCGACCCGCCCACGATAAGGTACAACGGCTTCGACGCCCTCAGGGACAACCTTCTCCCAATCAGCCTGGCTTTCAGCGCTTTCGTCTTTGGTTTGCTCGACGGCTTTACGGCCCATCGCTGCGCCCAATGAGGCCATACCACGAACCACTTTGAATTTTTGACCGTTGCGAATCACCGGCGAGCCGGGCGACTCATCACATCCGGCAAAAAGGCTACCGATCATAACCGTCGATGCGCCTGCGGCCAGCGCTTTCACGAGATCCCCTGAGGTTTTGATACCGCCGTCGGCGATAATCGGAATATCGCGCCCGGTATCGGCCACACCCTCAAGGCTGTCCATGATGGCGGTGAGCTGCGGTACGCCAAAGCCGGTCACAATGCGCGTGGTACAGATAGACCCTGGGCCAACGCCTACTTTAATAGCATCAGCCCCGGCCTCGGCCAGATCACGAGCGCCATCGCGGGAGGCGACATTTCCGGCAATCAACCGGGCTTCGGGAAAATTACGGCGTAACTCGGTTAAAATATCAATACAGTGGTCGGCGTGTCCATGAGCAATGTCGATGACCAAAACATCGGCACCCGCTTCAATCAATGCGCTTGCCCGCGCGATATCGACACTTTTCACGCCGATAGCCGCCCCAACGCATAATCGACCTTTACTATCTTTGGTAGCATCCGGGTGCTGTTCGTATTTGACAATATCTTGAGCTGTAATTAAACCAACCAAGTGGCCTTTTTCATTGATAATCGGCAGCTTTTCTAACCGGTTTTCGTGCAGAATCATTCGCGCCTCCGGCAGAGAAATATCCGGAGGAACGCTGATGATTTGATTGGGTTTGGTCATAACCGTACTGACTGGGGCGGTATTATCCGGCGCGAGTAAGATATCGCGCTGTGTGATGAGGCCTATCAAGTCACCCGTGCTGTCGGTCACCACTAAGCCGCCTACTTCTCGTCGCTTCATGAGTTGGCGAGCCTCGCCAATGGTGGCCTCGGCCGCAATGGCGTAGGGTTGTTCGACAATAAATCCCTCGGCCCGTTTAACACGCCGCACTTGCCGAACTTGATCTTCAACGCTCATAAAACGATGGATGATGCCTATACCGCCGGCTCGGGCCATCGCGATGGCCATTGGGGCTTCGGTAACGGTATCCATATTGGCGCTGATAATAGGAACCTGAAGTTTAATGGTAGAGGTTAAACATGTTGAGGTATCGGGATCTTGACGGGAAGCAATAGCAGATCGCTTCGGCACAAGCAAAACATCATCAAATGTTAAACCTTTGGTTGATCGAATTTTCATTGAGTTC
>JAGRBY010000391.1 GCA_020433835.1 Anaerolineae bacterium
AATATCTAACGGCGTACCATCTTTGACGGTTTTTAACAGCGATTTGTAGACGTGCTTGGGCAATCGTTCTTTCATGACCGGCAGGCTAAATACGTGCGCACCGAAAAGATCGCCGGTCGGCTCTTCGGTGTAGTTGATTGGGGCCGGCAATTTGTAGGTTATGGTTTGTGCAATTGCTTGCAACCGGGCTACTTTACCACTCATCTTAAATATTCCTCCTAAGATTGATTGAATAATTTGATGCTTACAGGTACATCTGTGTCTTTGTGGTGAGAAGTAGGAAATAGGAGTAAGAAGTAAAAAACCTTCTATTTATTGCTTACTTCTACGCTCTAATTCTCAGTGACGCGAAACACAGAACGAACTAAAGTTACAGTGATTGTCGATGTTCTGCCTTCCTGCCCATTCATAGATTCCAACCGTTTTTTTAACGGACTGGGCAATATGGTATAATTAAAAAGGCAGGACGATAAATGGGACGTGCCTTTTGGTCTTGACGGGCCAAGGCTAGTCCCTGTTCTGTTCACGTTAAGGAGACATCATTACCCGTGGTGTCTCCTTATTTATTTATGTTTTTGTAAAACAAACTTAAGTTTGTCTACCGTATTTATATATTCCCACAAACAAAAAATGCTCTCAAATGCGTAAGGAAAAAGTAACGCGCATTCGAGAGCATCTCGGCTCTAAATCTATTTCGTTTTTAGTAGGTGATAGGGGCTACAGGCTTATGTAGCTATTCCAAACGTTCTCTCCATCCTATCCCTTAACACACACAAAAAAAACCCCCGATAGCAACCACAATTCACAAATTGCGGCTCGTCATCGAGGGGCGCATGAATTGAGCGGAGTATAGCACGCGGCGATAGTTTTGTCAATACAGGCTCGCAACGTAAGAAATTGGGTAATGAGTAACTGGTAATTGGAGACTGGAGATTGAACAATCTCCAACCTCCAGTCTCTAATCTCTCAAACCGAAAAGTTAATCGTGGACAGCTTCTTAGGAATGAGACTTCATTAACTTACCCAATTCTGTCGACTATTTGACAATGGTTCTCTTTCTGCTTAGACTGCATTAAGATTACTCCATTTATCGTCAGATCTGATCATCACCATGGCACATCCCGCACGCTCGGTGTTACCCCTAATTCTTTCCCGCTGACGGCTTGAAAATTCAATATGTGTTCTATCATAAGGAGAGAGTAGGATGGATATTTCTAAAAGTGATGCTTTGCGTTATCATGAAGAAGGACGCCCCGGTAAAATTGAGGTTATCCCCACCAAACCCACCAGCAGCCAGCTTGATCTATCGCTGGCCTATTCTCCGGGCGTGGCCGTGCCCGTGCTGGAGATTGCCAAAGATCCCAACGCTGCTTATCGCTATACCGCTAAAAGTAATTTGGTAGCCGTCATTTCCAATGGAACGGCTATTTTAGGTCTGGGCGACCGCGGACCGCTGGCCAGCAAGCCGGTGATGGAAGGCAAGGGAGTTCTGTTCAAGCGCTTTGCCGATATCGATGTGTTTGATATCGAAGTTGATGTTACGGACCCCGAAGAGTTTATTAATGTCGTTAAGGCTATTGCGCCGACGTTCGGCGGCATCAACCTGGAAGACATCAAAGCGCCCGGCTGTTTTGTTATCGAAGACCGGTTGAAAGAGATGCTCGATATTCCTGTGTTTCACGATGATCAGCACGGGACGGCCATCATTGCTACCGCCGGGTTGATTAATGCGCTGGAGGTCGTCGGCAAGGATATCGCCGAAGTTAAGATTGTGGTCAACGGAGCAGGTGCATCGGCCATGTCGTGCGCCCGTCTTTTTGTGCTGGCCGGAGCGCGGCGGGAAAACGTGACGATGGTCGACTCGCGCGGCGTGATTTACGCCGGCCGTACCGAGGGCATGAACGAGTACAAAGCCTACTTCGCCCAAGAAACCGCAGACCGCACCCTGACCGATGCACTCAACGGGGCCGATGTGATGGTTGGTCTTTCGGTGGCCGACTCGGTTACGCAGGATATGATCCGCGGTATGAACGACCGGCCTCTCATCTTTGCCATGGCCAATCCCGATCCGGAAATTAAGTATGAACTGGCCCGAGAGGCGCGGCCCGATGCCATCATCGCTACCGGGCGCAGCGATTACCCCAATCAGGTCAACAACGTACTGGGCTTCCCCTTCATCTTCCGGGGAGCGCTTGATGTGCAGGCCCGGCAGATTAACGACGAAGCCAAATTAGCCGCCGTCTATGCCCTGGCTAAACTGGCCCACGAAGATGTCCCCGATTCAGTCTTGAAGGCATATAACCTCACCTCGCTGAAATTTGGGCCGGAATATATTATTCCGAAGCCGTTCGATCCGCGCGTGCTGCTGTGGGTTGCTCCGGCGGTAGCGGAAGCCGCTATGAAAAGCGGTGTGGCTCGCCGTCACATCGACATCGACGCTTATAAGGAGCAGCTAGAAGCCAGTTTAGGACGCGGCTGGCAGTTGATGCGACACATCATCAACAAGGCGCGTCATAATCCCAAGCGGGTTGTTTTCGGCGAAGGTGAAGAGACCAGAATTATTCGCGCCGCTTCCATTATTAAGGAAGAGGGAATTGGCTATCCTGTTCTATTAGGTCGACCGGAGATTATTCGCAAAAGAATTGATGAGCTTGGTCTCAAATTTGAACCGGAGATTATCGAACCGCGCGCCAGCGAAAATTTTGAGCGTTACAGCCAAGCCCTCTTTCAATTGCGAGGCCGTAAAGGCATGACCCTGGTTGCCGCCCGCAACCACATGAATTTACGCCGTTACTTTGGCCCGATGATGGTGCAACTGGGTGATGCCGATGCCTATATTTCCGGCTTGGTGCTCAACTATTTGGGCGGGCTTGTCCCGGCGATTGAGGTCATTGGCACCGCGCCCGATGTTCGGAAAGTGGCCGGGATGTATATTATTATTGTGCGTGACCAGGTTTACTTCTTTGTTGATGCCACCGTCAATGTCGACCCCACTGCGGAGGAGCTGGCCGATATCGCGCTACTGGCCGCCAAGCAGGTGCGTCGTTTCGATATGGAGCCTCGCGTTGCCATGCTTAGCTTTTCGAATTTTGGCAGTAACCGCCATCCATTTGCTGAAAAAGTTCGGCAGGCGGTCGATATCTTGCATGCTCGCAATCCCGATTTACAGGTCGATGGCGAGATGAGAGCCGATACGGCGGTAATGGCCAGTATGGTCGATAAGCTCTATCCCTTCAGCCAGGTACGGGACGCCAACGTTCTGGTTTTTCCCAATCTGGAAGCGGCCAACATTGCCTATAAATTAATGCAGCGCCTTGGCGGAGCGGAGTCGATTGGCCCGCTGCTGCTCGGTATGAATAAAGCCGTTCACATCTTGCAGGGGCGCGAAGAAGAAGTGCGTGATATTGTCAATATGGCGGCTATGGCCGTTATTGATGCCCAGGAGTTGTAGATATCCGGTAACTGAGCACAAACGAACATTGTGACAAGGAGATAGGGAGATTATGAAGCAACATTTCCCTATCTCCAGGGTGTATTCAGCTTGTCTTTTAGATGGTTTTTTTACGCTTGGACTGCATCGTGCTCCAAAAATAAAGGGCTAAACCGATGGCTATCGCTAAAATGGATATAATCAGGCCAATGGTGCGTGGCGGGGTGCTGCCCATGCGCAGCTCTACAACCTGGTCTCCGGCGGGCAGATCGACAGTGACTAAAGCGTATGGCGGTTGGGCGCGATAATCGATGGGTTGGCCGTCACGGGTAACGCCCCAGCCGGGGTAATCATACGTGTAAAATTGCAGCGTGACCGGTTCGGCGGCAACTACCCGCACCCGATCCGATGCGCCGCCGTGGTGCAGTATTTCGACCGTACCCTGACCGGCGATAATACCGGCCGTGGTCAACGGTTCGTTGTTCAGGTATTGCGCCTCCATCGGGCTGGTCTGCGGCTGTTCCTCCGTGGCGGCGACCATCCCCACCCGATCAACTATCGAGCCGCGATCCCAGTTGATGACGGCCAGCGGTGTCTCCGACCAGGCCGGAATTTCGGTGTATTGAGGCGTTGTGTAGGCAAATGAGCCTAAAACAATAATCAAAACCAATAGCAGTATCGCTGAATGATGCAGGCTAAAAAATAAGTCGTCATCTAGCTGACTGCTAACTGCTGACTGCTGATTGCTAACTGCTAACCGCTGACCGCTAACCGCTTCCAAGGCCGGAATGAGCGAACCGACAACTACGGAGAGTGTAAAAGCCGTCACGGCTAAAAGTCGCCACGGGAATTGAACCAGGGCGGCAATCGGCAAGATTTGCCATAGTGGCGCGGCCAGCGGCGACATCAACAGAACTACCACGCCACTGGCGGTCATAAAAAAGAGCGCCGTGTTACGATGCGCATAAGGGCGATAGAGGCTCAACACGATGGCAAATATGGCCAACCCCACGATGACAATCCCTAATTGAAAAGAAAAATCATCGCGCGGGCCGGGGCCGGCATACCCATAACCCCAGCCTTCTTCAAATAGTTGCGAAAAATAAACAAAGTGCTGTAAGTAGCTGTAGCTGCCGCTGGTCCACTGTTCAACCTTGACATAGTTCGTTTCGGCGATGACCGGCAGTAGATAAATCGCGGCAAAGGCCACGCCCAGAATACCGGCTCCGGCGGCTGATAGGGCATGGATGGTCCAACTTTTGAGGTTAAGTTGGGCCTTGGCCGTGATTAAATAGAGGATGTAGATCATCAAAAACGGGCTAAAGGTAAAAAACGCGGTGTGATGCGTTAACGGCAAGATACCGTAGGCCAATCCGGCCAGCGCTACGCGGCGCGGTGACGGTTTGGCGATCAGTTCGGTGAAGGCCATAAAGATCAGCGGAATAATTGCCAGGGCCACATACTCGGCATAGGCGCTGCGGACAAAGATTTCAACCAGGTGGAAAGGCACGACCATATAGGCGACACCCGCCACCAACCCGGCCGTCGAGCCGTACAGCCGCCGCACAAAGATGTACATTCCCAGCCCCGCGCCGATTGTCGCCAGCACGTACATCGTTTTGATGGCTGTGGTCATGCTCAGTCCGGCCAAATGTAACAGTTCAGCCGCATAAAAGGCCAGCGGCGCGTACATATTAAATAAGGGGTAACCGTAGCCAAAGGAAAAATCGGGTGTCCAGCGCGGCCACCAGAAGCCATCGCGAAAGGTTTGGTCGAACTCAACCAGAAAGAAAACGCTGTGCTTGGCGTCGTGGGCCTCGAAGAAGTACGCCGGTGTTAGGAGCGGTCCCCAGGCAAAAATGGAGAACGCCAGGATGAGCCAGATGTTTGGATCGATTTTGGTTAGAACTTTTTTCATAGTGAAAATGGAGATTGGGAGATAAGGAGATTTCAAAGTCTCATCTCCCAATCTCTTAATCTCTTAATCTCCTCCCCACAATAAATAGTCCACCCCACATCAGTATGGATACTATCGTCACCCAGCGCCCCACAATGCGAATTACCGTATCCTCAAAACGCAGCTCCAAAAAATGGGAGCCGGTGGGAATGGGAACGACCATCCAGCCCTCAATCGGCGTGGTGCTGATCGGCGGCTGGTCGATGGCCGGGCCGATGCGTGTGACCGGCCCGACGTCTTTATCGAGATTGCCGTCGTGGGGGCCAAGGTCTTCATAGATTGTGGCCGTCCAGCCGGGATAGTAGGGGATGAGAAACGTCACGCTCTGGCCTTCTTGCTCGGTGCCGACCCACAGCAGTTCGTGGACGCTGTCCATCTCCATCGAGTAGACGCCGACGCTGTCATCGGCCGGGAGGGCGGTGTAGTTGACCTTGGTGGCGATCTCACCGCCGCGCTCGACCTGTTCGGCCAGGCTCGACCAGTTGGGGATGCGCTGCACCCAGGCGGTCTGGCCGGTCATTTCATCGGACGATTGCTGGAAGCGGAAGAGCGCTGCCTGGCTAACCGGCCCTTCGGTCGGTTTGGGGTCGCGGACCTCGGCTTTGATGTAGGGGTAGCTGGCGAGGAGGATGAGGGTGGCGAGGAGGATGGTGGTTGAGAATTGAGAATTGAGAATTGAGAATTGAGAATTGGAGACTGAAGATTGGGGACTGGAGGTTGGGGGGTGAAGGATATGGGATAGGATGGTGCCGGTGGTGATGGCGATGAAGGGAGCGATGATGACCAGAAGCCGCCAGGGGAATTGGGCGAAACTGGAGAGGGGGAGGATAGTCCACACAAAGCTGGAGATGGGTGTGGTTAGGAAGATGAGAATAAGGGTCATCGCCTGGAAAAAATAAAAGGTTCGTTTGGCGAAGGGTTCGGTTAGTTTGGGAACGATATAAAAGGAAAGTGCAAACAGGATGATGGCAGCGAGACCGATTTGAAAACCGGCATCATCGTCGGGGCCGGGAATGCTGGCCCCGAAACCCCATTTCGGCGAGAAGAGTTGAAACAGTTCGACAAAGTCATCGCCAAAGGCAAAGCGACCGCCAACCCATTGATCGACGCGGACGTAGTTGTACTCAAGAAAAGCCGGTATCCAGAAAATTCCGCTTAAACCTAATCCCAGAACAAGCGTGAACAGGGGCGGGAAACCGGATAGAATAGCGTTGGCGAATTTGTTATGTTTGTAGGGTTCGTAGAGTTGGTTGAGTTTATGGAGTTTGTGGGGTTTAGAGTTTCGGGTAGTCAATGGCTTAGGGTTGTCACGACCCTTGCTGTTTGTCTCCGCCTTCGCCTCAGCCTTCGCCTTTCTTTTCGATAAAAGCTGCCAGACAATCATCACCGCTACATAGAGACCCAAAATAGGCGTAAACATGAGAG
>JAGRBY010000392.1 GCA_020433835.1 Anaerolineae bacterium
CTCCTCGGCCGATCCGGGCGGCGGGCCGTAGTTATTGGCCAGGTCGAAATGGGTAATACCCAAATCGAAGGCGCGGCGCAGCATCGCCCGGGCATTCTCCAGCGGATCAACGCCGCCGAAGTTATACCACAACCCCAGCGAAACAGCCGGCAGCCGCAGCCCACTGCGGCCGGAGCGATTATAACGCATCGAGTCGTAGCGCGTATCTAACGGTAAGTAATTCACGTGTGTCTCCTTCGTACATACTATTGTGTTTATAGAAAAAGAGTTTGCCACGCCTTACAGCTTAATTCAAAACACCGTAATCATCTGTGGCGATAACTTCATTGAGGGTGAATTGGCTCGGGGTAGGGAGTCGACATCCTCTCTATTGTAATCACGATGGGCCTAATTTCGAAAATTCACAAAGCAAGCATGGGCGCAATCGCCGCAAGATTTAGCCCCGTGTATAAGGTGCGGTATAATTCTAGTAGGCCAACACAAACACCTATTTATAAGGAGATACTTTATGTATTCTACCCCTGACGCTCAGGTCACCCTGCAAGAAATCACCGAAGAAACGCTGGGGCCTATCTTACGCTTAGAAGTTGCTGATAATCAAAAACATTTTGTGGCGACAAATGCCGTTTCAATCGCTCAGGCCCATTTCTCTCAAAATGCCTGGTTTCGAGCTATTTATGCCGATGATACCCCGGTGGGTTTCGTTATGCTCTACATCGATGAAGAAAAACCGGAGTATATGGTCTGGCGCTTTATGATCGACAAGAATCAGCAAGGCAAGGGGTATGGCTACCAAGCACTATTGAAGGTTATCGAGCATGTGCGCAGCTTACCCAAGGCCAAAGATTTGTTTCTCAGCTATGTGCCCAAAGAGGGCAATGCCTCGCCATTTTATCGCCAATTGGGTTTTGAAGAAACCGGCGAAATGGATCAAGGCGAGAACATTATGAAGTTGATGTTATAGTTGGGTGGATGGTTAGTTTGATAGTTGGTTATTGTCTATCCCACCAACTATCAAACCATCCATCCATCCAACCCCCATCTACATAGGAGACTGTTATGCAATCGAAAAAAGTATTAAACTCCATTTTAGAAACTATCGGCAATACACCACTGATCCGGCTCAACAGCGTGACGCGGGGTATTGAGGCCGATCTACTGGCCAAAGTGGAATATTTCAACCCCGGTGGTTCGGTCAAAGATCGGATCGCGATGGGCATCATCGAGGAAGCCGAGCAGAGCGGACGCTTGAAACCGGGTGGCACCATTGTTGAGTCGACCAGCGGTAACACCGGTGTCGGGCTGGCGATTGTGGCCGCGCTGAAGGGCTACAAAACCGTTTTTGTGATGCCCGATAAAATGAGCCAGGAAAAAGTGCAGCTGCTGCGGGCTTACGGTGCCAAAGTCGTCATCACCCCGACGGCAGTCGAGGCCGATGACCCGCGCAGCTATTATTCGGTCGCCCGCAAGTTGGTTGAGGAGACGCCCAACTGCATTTTGGCCAATCAGTACCACAACCCCGAAAACCCCAAATCGCACGTACTTACAACTGGGCCGGAAATCTGGGAGCAGACGGAGGGCAAGATTGATATCTTTGTAGCCGGTATGGGAACAGGGGGAACCATCACCGGCGTAGGGCGTTACCTCAAAGAGAAGAATCCCAAAATCCAGATTGTTGGGGTCGATCCTATCGGCTCGATTTTGTACGATTTGCACCAGGGCAAAACGGATGTGGTTGCCGAGTCGTACAAGATTGAGGGCATCGGCGAAGATATTTTACCCAGCACGCTCGATCTGTCGGTGGTTGATGAAGTGGTTAAGGTTAATGACAAAGAAAGCTTTTTGATGACGCGCCGTTTGGTACGCGAGGAAGGCATCTTCTGCGGTGGTTCGTGCGGCTCGGCGGTGGCTGGAGCGCTGCACTACATTCGCCGGCATCAGCTTGGCCCCGATAAAACCGTGGTGGTGGTTCTGCCCGATTCCGGTTCGCGCTATCTCAGCAAAATTTTCAGCGACGATTGGATGCGGGAGAACCGTTTCCTGGAAAGTTCGATGGACGAAGCCCGGGCAATACACGTGCTGCAATCAAAGGCTGTCCGTGATGTTTATACGGTCAGCCCCAACGACACCATGCGCAATGTTATCGAGCTTATGAAGGAGCTTGATATTTCGCAGCTGCCGGTGGCGGACAACGGCCAACTGGTCGGGATGGTTTCTGAGGTAGAGCTGCTCAATCATATGCTGTTCTCTACCCACCAACACAGCCCCGATGAAACCATTGCCGAGATGATTAGCACCAACGTAACGACTGTGGATATCGACGCCCCCATGGAAACGCTAATGAGCATTTTTGCCACGGCTCGGGTTGTGGTTGTTTTAGAAAACGAGCAAATCGCCGGGGTTATTACCAAGATTGATTTGTTGGATTTTCTGGCGAAGAAGGTAGCGTAATCGATTGGTCCAGTTTCTGCCATTGATGTAAATGCGCTCAAACGGGCAGACACGTTAAGGGCAACATAACGTCGATAAGGAAACTGGACCAATCTTAAACCAGGGGCAGCTCGCTGGTTACAGTTCTTTTAACGCTTCGGCCAAATCGGCCTGAAGATCGTCGATATGCTCAATGCCAACCGACAAGCGAACCAGGCCGGGGTCGACAGCGATATCAGAATCGGCGGTGGAGGCGTGAGTCATGGCGTACGGCACCTCGATCAGAGACTCGACGCCACCCAGCGACTCGGCCAGCGCGAAGAGGTGGGTGCGTTTGACCATTTCGCGAGCAGCCGCTTCGCCGCCCTTGAGAATGATGGAGATCATACCGCCAAAGTCGCGCATCTGGCGTTTAGCCAATTCATGCTGAGGATGCTCAGGCAGACCGGGGTAGATGACCCGGGCGACCGCCGGATGGTCTGACAGCCATTGGGCTAACGTTAGCGCGTTGCGACAGTGGCGCTCCATCCGCACGGCCAAGGTTTTGATACCGCGCAGCACCAACCAGCAATCCTGCGGTCCCGGCACTGAGCCAATGGCGTTTTGCAGAAACTTTAACTGCTCGTAGGTTTCGGTATTGTTAAGCATGACTGCGCCGCCCACGACATCGGAATGGCCACCTAAATATTTGGTGGTGCTGTGCAGCACGATGTCGGCTCCCAACGCCAAGGGGTTTTGCAGGTAGGAGCTGGCAAAGGTATTATCGACCACCACCTGGGCTTGCCGGGCATGAGCCAGCTCGGATAAGGCCGCAATATCGGCCAGTTTGAGGTTGGGATTGGTGGGGGTTTCCAACCAAACCAGCTTGGTGTTGGGTTGGAGGGCTTGCTGAAAAGCATCGAGATCGGTTAGATCAACGTACGAAAATTCCAGCCCGTAATGCTTGAGGACCTTATCGAACATGCGATAGGTACCCCCATAGACATCATCACCCACCACAATATGATCACCCGGCCGCATCAGGCGCATGACGATATCGGTGGCGGCCAAGCCCGAGGCAAAGACCAGGCCATGCTTGGCTCCTTCCAAGGCGGCCAGGTTGGCTTGGAGAGCCGTGCGGGTTGGGTTGTCGGTACGTGAGTATTCATACCCCAGATGGTGTCCAACCTCAGGTTGAACATAGGTTGAGGTTTGGTAGATGGGGGTCATAATCGCCCCGGTTGAGGGGTCGGGTTTCTGCCCCGCGTGGATAGCTAAGGTATCGATCTTATATTCTTGGCTCATTATTTTTCCTTTGATGTTGACACAGAACACGACCGGCCTTGAAGCAAGTGTATTGCCATTAAAACGGGCACTCTCACTTTAAAAAGTAAAAAAGGCCAAACCGTTTCATACGAGATTGACTTAATACTACTTAGAGTATAAATTTTTCTCAGTGGCTGTCAAAGGTAGATTGAGTCAGAACGGTTATCCTAAAAGACAAGAATGACGTAGGCTATCATCGCCAGAACCAGAATATGAAAGGTCTGGTCAACCATAATGCGCATGATCGAGATGTTGCTTTGCTTGAAGATGTGTATCCAGGCTTCTACAATTTTTGTCGAGTCGATAATCCAGTGAGACAAAAATATGAGAGCGCCAACACCCAGATAAATCCCTAAACCGGTCGAGTTTTCGGGAGAAAGCCATAAAAACATAATAACAGCGGCTGTGTAAATTGTATAATGAACTAAACCTGGCGCTGTAAACAAACCCCGTTTTTTACCTTGCGCCATCCAATCATTTTGTAACAGCCAATCGCCTACCAAATGTCCAATCACTAACCAATTAAATGTGTCCATAATGCTCCCTCCTTTTTGCCTAATTGAAAACCGTTCATAGTAACCTCCACAACATCAGTCTTCCAGTTTAGTATCTTTACCTTTTCGCTTTTGAAGATGCCAGCCTTGGCAGGCCGGGCAGCGCCACCACATGACCATCTCTGAGCCGACTCGGACATTGACTCGCCGAATTGGCTCTACGACCCGGCCGGTTGTCGGACAATTCAGTAATGTCTTAGGCTTGTCCTGAAGATCGCTCATGAGGGTCGCAATTGGTCTCAGACTTATACTAATTTTTTAGTCGTAATATTCGATACGTCAGCCTCGATTACTAAAATAGAGTTCTATTTATGAAAAGTTGGCCCAGGCCAAGTCTCCCCGTATTACGAAGATTTGATCGAGCTGCATTATTCTAAACAGCCGGCACATGTGAGCACTGGGATTATTGAGAATGATTTCGATATTTTTTCGGGAAAGTTCTTTTTTAGCTTCCAACAAGAGACGCAGCCCGGAAGAGTCGATAATTTCTGCTTCACTCAAATCAATGGTTAAGGAACTGGCTTCTACATTTTCCAGTTTCTGTGAAATCTGAGAAAACTCGAGTAATTTCGATGCTCTAACATCGATATCACCAATTAATTTTAACATCCAGGTATCATTATCTGAGATCAGTCTGGTCATAAAATTCATCGCTCTTCTCATCCTCGCCTCACATAGTATGCTTATTTTGGTCGTATTCTCAGCCGCTGTACAAACCAGAGCCCTCATTTAGAAGTTGATGTTTTTTTCGGCTTGGTGCTATACTACGAAGTCACATTCTTAAAAGACATTTTTGATAGCACTTTGACTATAATTTGACACTAGCTATTGATAATTCGATTATATAATGATCATGGCGTTATTGTCTGTGTTCTAGCGCACACAAATGATGTGATTTAAAGCATACATTTGCTGTGATTTAAAACACAGCTTTTTCTTTGTCGGTAGGATACAATGAAATCAAACAGAATAACTTCCCGCAGTAATAAATTAGAACACCACATTGCCTTTCTCAAGCAAACACCCCTCTTTTCAGCCTTAAACGATAACGACCTGAATACTATTGTTAACGACCTTAAACTCCGTACCTATCGCCGCGATGATATTATTTTTAGCCAGGGCGATCAAAGCCATGAGGTCTATGTTGTTCAAAAAGGGAAGCTTCGCGTTTTCAAAGTAAGTCCTTCTGGGGGGGAAACATCCATCAATATATTTTTCCCGACAGACGTTGTGGGCGAGTTTGCAGCAGTCGATAACCAACCGCGATCTGCCTCTGCCAAGGCCATCGGGAGTTGTAGCCTGCTCGTGATGCCACAGACGCGATTTCTGCATCATCTACGAACTATGCCTGACCTGGCTTTATCGTTGGCGAAACTGCTCACCAACAAACTCCGTTGGACAGCAGCCTACGCCGAAACGATTGCCCAGTATGATGCTGCAGGTCGATTGCTGCATATCTTGCTCTCTTACAATGAGCAATTTGGTGAAGAAGAGGAAGCAGGTAAACGGTATGTACTTAACCTGGCCCTTAACCAAACCGATTTAGCTTCGCTCATTGGTACCCGGCGTGAGTGGGTCAACCGGCTTTTGCAAGAATGGCGCAAACGCGGCTTAGTCGAGTACGACTCCGGTAAAATTATTATTCTCGACCTGGCTCTTGTGGAACAAGAGCGCGATAGCCGTATTGAAGCCAATGTGGCTCGATGGTAATACAGCGCTTTCTTATCGTCTATATCAATCTATTGTTTCTTAATTATAGGAGAGGATAATCATGTCCGATTATTTGCAGTTGGAAAACCGTGTCTTAAAATTAGAGTTAAAGGTGATGGAGTTAGAAAAACAGTTGGCCCAAGCCGGCGGCTCAAACGGAACTGCACCATCAGCCCCCAGCCCGATATCGCCCAATGTTATCCCCCCGGCCAGCAGCAATGCCGCAGCACCCACGGATGAGGAAATCCTCACCTACCAAAAAGTTCGTCGCTTTATGGATTTCCTTGGCAACTGCCGCTAGTTGAAACCTGATGCACCGTATTGATCCGCCCTCAACCCAGTTTAAGCCTATGCTTGTTGAACGGTCGCACCCGTCATTGCCGGAGCTCAAAGAGAGAGTTGAGCTATCGACCAACATGATGGGCTTTGCCTCAACATTGTTGAGTCAGTCGATCAATATCATCAAAGAATTTGAGCTTTTTCAAAAAGTTCCTGACGAACCGGCTCAACCCTATCTTTTTCAAGCCGAGTTGGTCAACCATCACCGTTTAAAGGATGATGAACTGCGCTATCTGCGCTCTTCGGGCAAAGGTATGACGCCCGTTGAAGCGCAGATGGGCGCATTAGGCGAGGGGGTCGAAAGTTATTCGGCCCTCTCGTGGTACCCCGATGAAATTCGATTTGCCCGTCGAGCTGAACTTGAGGCAGAATCAGTGGCTCCGAACAAACTGGGGCTATATTTGCCGGAGCAGTATGCGGAACTTTCTTATACGCCCTACACAGATGATAGTATTGTAGGCT
>JAGRBY010000393.1 GCA_020433835.1 Anaerolineae bacterium
GGATGGGGTTCACCACCGATCCATGGTATGTTTATGCTTGGGTCACCGGAGCCGGAGGCGATGTTTTAACCGGCAACCCAACGGATGGGTTTACCTTAACCCTTGACCAGCAAACAAACGCCGATGCTTTGCGATTTCTGTCGGATATGATTGAGGCCGGCTATGGCCCCCGGCCATCAACACGGCCCCGTGACTATGAAGATTTGCGCCAGATGTTTCTCAACGGTCAAATATCAATGTATTTTGGCGAGTCCCAAGACATTCATTTGATTCAATCAACACAACCCGATTTTCCGTTAGGCGTTGCCCAACTCCCTACCACCCCAGCCCGAGACAGCGCGGCTTCCGTGTTGGGCAGCAGCGGCTTATTTATTCCAAAGGGTGCTCAGCATAAAGCTGTAGCCTTTGAATTTATCAAGTGGGCCACCAGCGACCGCTATGCGGTTCCGATGGCACGCCGGCTGGGACGTTATCCGGCCAAAACTTGGCTGCAAACCTCATCGGAATTCACAGAAAACCTGTCGCTTATTCCTTTCTTCAACCAACTTAACGATGCCAAACCCTATCGGCTTGATCTGTTTCCACTGGCCGAAGAGGCTTTTGGGGACGCGATTAAAGCTACATTCTACGGTATCACCACCCCTATGGAAGCCTTACATGCGGCCCAAACCATTGGTCAAAGTACCATGCCGGAAGTAGCCCCATGAAAAAAGCATTACAGGTGGTGGGACTTGAGCGTATCTATAGGGCTATCCAAAATTGGCTATCAGAGTTACGCTCGCAGGCTATTGCGCTTACGCTGCTACTGACTGTGTTGATGAGCCTTCTTACGGTTGTGGTGGTCTTTTTTGCTTATAGGCAGGTTTCGCAAACGCTGGCAGAAAGTCGTGACCAGGAATTAGCCAATGTTGGAGCTGAACGGGTCTCGGAACAGATGGAAAGCCTGCTTCGAGCCTTGTTGGTACTGGTCGATCAGCCTGAAATGCAAACGGCCGAAGCCGCTATTCAGGATTTGGTTATCCGAGAGCGCGGTCGTGAATTGCTGGCTGATTTTACCAACCGCGATGGCGGTATCATTGTTCTCGATAGTGAGGGTAAAGTCACCGTCACACGTCCTTTCCGTCCTGACCTAATCAACCTTGATCTTTCGCAAGAGTCTTATTTTCAGTTCGCAAAAGAGAACCGCAGCTTTGTCTTTTCTGATATTATATCGGAACCTTCAACGGGCCAAGATGTAGTGGTTATTGCTGTGCCTATTATTCAGGCACAGAGTAACGATTTTATGGGAGCTATAGCGGTTCGGTTTTATATCGATTTTCAACGCCTTGGGCAAGAGGTTCAAAAGTTAAAGGTCGGCGAGCGGGGCGTTGCCTATCTGGTCGATCGGAATGGGCGCTTGATTTATCACCCTATCGACAGTTTAATCGGCACCGACTTTTCACAGCGTGAAGCTGTGAAGCAGCTGCAGGCCGGCAATCGAGAAGGGGCCATCACCAGCCAAGAAGATGAAGGCTTCAGCACCGTTGAGGGTTATGCGGTAGTTCCTTTGACCGGTTGGGGATTGGTTATTGGTGAGCCGTGGACACAGGCTGTTTCTCCGGCGCTAACCTCGCTGACACCCATCGCGATAGTGCTCTTTATTGGCTTGATAGTGATAGCCGGCGTGGTATCTTGGGGGGTCCAAAGCGTAACCGATCCTATTCAAAGTCTTGTCATCCAAACCCGACAGGTTGCTACGGGTGATTATGACGCACAAGTGACGTTGAGCCGCATTAAAGAAATTCGAGAGCTAGGCACAGCTTTCAATGAGATGGTGCAGCAGGTCAGCAAATATCGAGCCGGGATTCGACAGTATGTAGCCGATATCACCAACTCACAGGAGGAGGAACGCAAGCGCATTGCCCGCGATCTGCACGATGATACCTTGCAAACCTTAATTGCGATTGGTCAGCGTATAGAGTTGGTAAAGGGTTTTGCCGATGACCCGACCGAAGTGCGATCGCGCTTAAGTGATTTAAGGACGATGGTAACCTCGGCTATTGCCAGTGTACGTCAGTTTAGCCGAGATTTACGTCCGCTCACCTTGGAAGATTTAGGGTTGGCAGCGGCGATGCAATATTTGGTTAATCAACTGGAACAGAACTATGGTATCGAAGTAACATTGGAAATTCAGGGCGATATTGCTGATATTCCCAGTGATATGGAAATAGCGATCTATCGCATTCTTCAGGAGACATTAAATAATGTTCGAAAACATGCGCACGCGACAAAGGTAAGTGTTTTGGCCCGATTCACGCCCCGTCAAATCCGAATGTCGGTTCGCGATAATGGTCGCGGTTTTGACGTACCTGATGATGTTACCGATTTTACCAACAGCGGTAATTTTGGCATCATGGGGCTTCATGAACGTGCTCAACTGTTTGGTGGCTCTGTAAAAATAAAATCAACTCCCAATCAAGGTACTATTGTTGAGCTGACGATACCTCGCCAGATTACTATACCCCCGTTTAGTGTGCGCACCACCTTACCGGCGTTAAACAATTCGGCAGAATCGGCTTCGCCAAGCCTTACAGAAAAAGCAAAATCACAATAAGCCGAATGACCTAGTGAATAAATGTACAATTAAGCATCATCGACAATGTTTTATAAAAAAAATGCGGTATAATAAACCTGTACTTTAAGGCAGGTTAGGAGGAAGGAGAGTATCTCTGTGGAACTTCTTGTTTTAGTTCTGGCCCTTATTATGTTGTTTATATTTGGTTACGTACATTTCAAAAAAGCTACCATAAAAATTCCGGGAAACTTAACATCGCATCAAGATGATGAGCTTCACCGCTAGCGAATAGTTTGTGTAAATAAAAAGACGACTGTTAACATAGTCGTCTTTTTATTTGCCAACAAAAATGGTACAATAAACATTTCAGCAGCCTTGACTGTGATTTGACCATATCATCTTACGTAACATAATGCCAGGTAAAATAAAGAGACACATCATGTCCAATTATTTCCAAACGGTCAGCCCTCCCTATTTTACAGCCGATTTT
This sequence comes from Anaerolineae bacterium, assembly GCA_020433835.1. Next base: position 3,045 of record JAGRBY010000393.1, read on the forward strand.
GATTATTTTCGTATTGCCCGTGAAAAATGGGAGCTGATGCTTACCCGGCTAAAGCAGATGGGCATCAACACGTTAACCCTCACAACTCCCTGGGGATTTCATGAAAATGAGGGGGGGACTATCGACCTCCACGGAACAACAAATCCCCGTCGTAATGTGGTGGGCTTAATTCAGTTATGCAAAGAATTGCAGTTTTATTGCGTCATCAAGCTTGGTCCTTACCATCAAAACCACGGCCTGCTCAATCAGGGATTACCCACTTGGCTGGCTGAAGGTTCGCTCCCTGAAGCAGTACAGGGGTGGTATAAAGCCCTTAGCCACGCATTAACCCCTTATCAATGGCCTGACGGGCCAATTGTTGCTCTTTATTTTGACAGTACGCCTACGCATGGCAAATTTCCATTTCCTCTTGACGAACATCTGATTGAAGTAAAATGGCCTATTTGGCTGCGTAAACAGTATGGTAATGTCGCTGCGTTGAATGGGGCTTACGGAACATCTTACAGTTCAATCAGCCAGGCCGTATTTCCAACAGTATGGAGCCAAGAGTCGACTCCCGTTGAAATTGATGCTAAAATATTTTTAAACCAGGAATCGCAAGCCAGACAAACGCATGATTACCAGACTCTGATCGAAGCAGGCTGGCAAGTTCCACTGCATCCTTCCGTGCCAGAAACGCCGGCAGCCCCGCATATTCAAAATGTAACGAGCTTCGAGCTGCCGGAAGCGAATGACGCGCCCTCAACCATCTTCAATCTTCACCAACCCATCCAAATCTATTACGATCCGGTAGAAATCGGCAGCCATCCGATGTGGGCCACCGCAGCACCCATTCGAGCCGACGGCTCATTTCGTCGAAAATTTTGGTCTCTAAGACACTTGTTGTGGCAACATAAGGCAATCGAGGGTGTACAATTTGATGGTACCATTTTAACCATCGAATTTAAGGGTGGCAGAGTGGTTATGTCTGGTCAGGACACGCGCCTTAAAATCGATTTACCGAAAGATTTTGGCAAACTGATTTGCTACCGACTGCGCTCGACCGGTGAGCTTATGGTTGATAGTCAGCTAAAAATTAGCCGGGGAAAATTGAGCGGTTCCTATCAGATAGAAGATGAGGTTGCTCAAACGGATATGCTTGTCTGCATGGTTGATATGCAGACACCTCTTCCGAACTTTCTCAGCACGTACCTAAATTTTTTACTCGATGCGCAGCTTCAAACTTTGCTCAAATGCAAGGATCTCATGGAGGCGCTGCATGAGCTATTGAGTTCCAAATTAAATGTGGCGTCGGAGCCATCGCACCAGAAAGAGCCTTATTCTTCTTATACCCTCAAGGAAGCTCGACGGGGGCTTAAAGATGCCGACATGGCTTTAAGAAAAGCCATTCGATCAATTGGTGGGCTTGAGTCAGGTTTCGACAGTATTCTGGGCCGTCCCACCCCAGAAGCTCCACGCCCGGCCAAGGGATCGCTGGTTATTAATCCCAGAGTATTTGATAACGATGTTAGAAAGATTTTGTACACCATTGGCGATACCTGCGGCCAGGCAGCAGCCGAATTGACGGCTGTGATCAATAGTTTGTCAGCAAAGGGTACTATAGAAAATCTAACCATCGAGCATTATCAACAAAGTTATGCTCAAATAGTGACGGCAGCAATTCATGCTTACCAAGAAATAGATCCCTTAGTGGCCCAGTTGCGGATTAATATTGCCACTGAAAAGCTGCCGCTGGTTACCTGGCGTATTCACGACCAAATTGAGAGTATTGGTAAACGTTTACAATGGGGTATATTGAGAAGTTAACTACGCTTTCTTTGTTACCACTTGAGCTAATCGGTTGACGCCTTCTGCCAGTGCCTCTGCGTCGTAGTAAGCAAAGCATAAACGTGCACAATTCCGCAGCCGGCCTTGTGCGGAAAACTTAACCCCCGGCTGTACTCTTACATGCTGGTGGATTAGTTCCGGTAACAATGTCGCCAGATCGATGGTTTCGGGAAACCTCAGCCATATAAAAAAGCCACCGGTTGGTTCATCAAAAACCGCTGTTTCCGACAGTTGCCGACGCAAAGCGGCCGATAAGATCTTTGCCCGATGGCGATATACGGTTTTAAGCTTGTCGACATAGTCGCTTAGTAAATCCAATTCGAGAACACTGCGCACAATGCCGGAGGTAAATGGATTTAATCCTCCACCACTGTCCAGCAGCCCGCAGTTTATAAAGGGTTCCAATACCTGGGGCCGGGCCTGAAGCCATCCCAAACGCAGTCCCGGAGCCAAAATCTTTGAGAATGAACCTATCGACAAGACCGTTCCCGAACGATCATAATTGATAAGGGGCGGCGGCGGCGCGGCGTCAAAACCCAATAGTTGGTAAACTTCATCGGCCACAATGAAAAAGCCGTGCTGCTCGCTTAATTCGACCAGTTGTTGACGCCGTTCAGCCGATAGGGTTAAGCTGGAAGGGTTATGATGGGTGGGTACAGTGTATAAAAATTGGGGTCGATATTCGGTTAACTTCTCGGCCAAAACGGCAATGTCCAAACCATCGCCATCCATCGGCAAGCCGACAACATGCAGACCATGGTCGGCAAATATACGCAGGGCTAAAAAATAAGAGGGTTCTTCAACAAAAACGGTATCACCGGGTTTAGTACAAAGCGTGCAGATCAAATCTAAGGCCTGGGATGCGCCGCTCGTTACAAAAAGAGAATCGGCGTCGACGGGTATGGCATAGCCTTTTGTTAAGAATTTGGCCAAGGCCAGACGAAAATAACCATCTCCCTGTTCAGCGCCATACGCCAACAGTGATGGATCGCCCTGTTGCAGGCGATGCTGGACGGCTTTTTGCATTACATCTAAAGGCAGCAGGGTTGGCGAGGGCTGCCCAATTCCCAGATCGATCATATTGGGCGGAATGTTTGTCTGCGTGGTTTGAAGTGATATCATATTAACTTTCTCTTGCGGGTTAGATACATAACGGTGTAAAAGTTTACTCCGCTATTCTATCACAGATTAAAGATTAATCTAATCGAAACGAAATTTACTTAGAAACGTTAAAATTCGTGGCACGAAATAAAGGTTTTACCGCTCTTGCACGTATAATAAGCAGTTTCAGCTTGTATCCTCGACCTAAGCCGGAACCATCCGCTCATTATATCAAAACGTATTGAAATCCTCTTGAACTTTTCAAGAAAACAGGTTCACTCGTATTCAAACGCTATAGAGTTTGGGGGAATAATATGGCAACAGGCCCAATCAATCTACCAGAAGTATGTAAAAACATCCCATTAGAACAGGATAGCCCGAGTCCGCAAAGGCATTCTATTACATTTGGGCAACTTTTGCTGCGCTTTGTAAAAGAAGTCGTAATGACTGTTGTACTGGCTTCGGCAATTGCGTTGGCGCTCAACTTTTTCATCATGCAGGTAACCTATGTCCACGGCAAGAGCATGGAGCCTAACCTGCATACTGACCAGCGCCTGATGATTGAAAAAATCAGTTATCATTTTTTGGCCCCCCAACGGGGCGATGTGGTGGTTATCACCATTGAGCAGTCGCCGTTACCCCTCATTAAGCGGGTAGTAGGCTTACCTGGCGAGGTTATTCAGATAGAAAATAATCAGGTGTTTATTAATGCCCGCCCGTTAGATGAACCGTACCTAGACGCCATTACGCAAAGCGACTACGGTCCCGTTAAGATTGCGCCGGGCCATATATTTGTTTTGGGTGATAACCGCGATGTTTCGCATG
>JAGRBY010000394.1 GCA_020433835.1 Anaerolineae bacterium
GAAGTTCGCCGTTGGTGAACGCAAACCAGTAGGCCGGTTTGTGATTGTCGTCCGGTGGAATGTTAGCATAGGTGAATGGTTTTTGCATGGTTAATCGACAAGCTGTAGATGAATTTGGTGATACTGCGGCGGCGGCGTATCGGGAAAGAGGAACAGCCAGCGCAGCAGCTCTCGATAAAAATGGAAAAGGGGCAGGCGTTGGGCTACTTGCTCCCGGACGCGCTCGCGTTCGTGCTTAAAGCTGGTGTGGCTTTCTTTGGTAAGCAGTTCGCGTTCGCGCAGGAAATTGCGTAGGGGCTGTACCTGAATTTCAAAGGTTTTGTCGTTCCAGCGCACAACCGACTTTACGGCTTCCCAGCCACTCTGTTTGCGCCGCCGGCCCAGATAATCTTTGACCTCGACTAATTCAAGGGTGCGTGTGTTGCTGCCCGGAGGCGCACCCACCGCTTCCAGCGCTTCGTCTGACCAGCGCAGTTGGGATAAAGCGTGCTGCACGCGGTAGACATCCTCATCTTCGCCGACAACAATTTTTACGCCAAAGATATCTTTTACAAAGCGGCTAAATTGTCGCAGTTTTTTATCACGTACCACAATGCTGTCCAGGTTGAATATTTCATCGACTACCTTATTCCAAATTTCTTCTTCAGCCTTGATGCGGCTGATGATGCGATGAATCTTGTACTCGTTTGGTTCGGTGGGTAAATAGTCGATGGTGTTGGCTACCAGGCTGGCCGGGCTCCAATCTTCTTTCTCTTGGGGTCCCACATTAAAACGCAGCCGGTTTAACTGGCGGGTGCCCAAATCGATGTCCGGGGTTGAGTAAAGTTCGTTGGGGGTGATATCTAAGGTGAGCGTAAAGCGCTCTTTGGTTTTATCAACCTCGCCAAATATCATACTGCGCAATTGGTAAGAGTTTACAAAGCTGTTGCAGATGAGATGAGACAGCCGGTGCACCCCTTCCTCGCCGCGCAAGATCATTTTAGCAAAGTCTTTGCGCACTTCATCTAATTCTGATTTTGAGAAGTATATACGATGAAAGCCTTCGGGGTCATTCATCAACCGCACGCGCAGTTGCTGAAGCTTGGTGACGAGCTCATTCAGGCGAGGTTCCCGCGTCACCATCCATAGGGGCGAGTCGGAATTTTTGAGAAAAAACGCTTCTGCCGGTACCTCATTGGCGACGTCGTCAAGGTGAGGAAAAACTTCTATAATTGGCTTGGTGTGAGTGTGTATCATTGTGCCTCAGTATGCGTTAACAGCCATTGTAAATGTGGAAAACAAATCTTCTTGCGACTGTAACAAATTACCGAAATTGTGTCAAATTACTCTGCCGGCACTATTTTAAGGGCGCAGTATTCTAACTGAATTCTTGTAAAAACATAACCACTTTTTTGCTATAATAGGTTTGACTAGCCACGTACTCTAAAAACTTTCCCCCCTTTAAACTAAGATAGACGAAACGTTCGGACAATGTCTGTCTTCCTCAATACTTATGAGATGGTCATAAGGCATGGTTTTGTCATGTCCTCTTGTATTGCGACAATAACACCCTTTTCCAAACTCCTCCGGGACGAGACGTTTGATGGGGTAAATATTGAAGCTCTACATTTTTATAAATCTGCATAAAAGTGGTTGCTTTCCTATACCTTTAGTGAATAAGGTGGGGAGCGATTGAATTGAATATGTATGTATTCTACCCTGAAGAGAAAAGGAGGTGTTCTACAGAAGGTAGCAACGACTATGCCTATAACTTAGTACATCGTGCTCTAAATCATGACAGTAAAGTGGTTAATGAGTAATCAACTTTTACATAGACGAATGTCCTGAAGGAGTAAATTTAAGAATGCACAACCTTATTCAAAAATGGGCCATCCGCTTGATGGTCTTGGGACTAGTGGTGATGGGGACAGCATTGCTGGCTTCTGCCCCCCAACCAACATACGCGCAGGGCAGTCTGTCGCCCGGTGACATTGCGTTTGTTGGTTACAACGCCGATGCTAATGATGATTTTGCCATCGTGGCCCTGACCGATCTCGATGGCTCCGGTACGCCTATCGATATCATCTTTAGCGATAATGAATGGGACGGCAGCAGCTTCAATACTGGCGAAGGTACCCTCACCTGGACAATTGATAGCTTGATCGCGGCCGGTACCGTAATCAGCTTCAACAATATCTCCTCGTCCGGAACCGCCACCGTAAGTGTGGGCAGCCTGAGCGGGAGTATGGCCTTAGGTGCTAGCGATGAGGCAATTTTCGCCATTACCGGGTCAACCGCCTCCCCGACCGCTTTTTTGGCTGCCATCACCAACGATGATTTTGCGGCGGCGGGTGCGTCTTTAACCAATACAGGCTTAACCGTTGGCACCACAGCCATCGAATTAGACGGCGTTGACGCTGATGCAGATATTGCCATTTATAACGGATTGCGCAGTGGCGAAGCCAGCTTTGCCGCTTACCTGGTCTTAATTAATAATCCCACCAATTGGCTCACCCAAGATGGTAGTGGCGATCAGAGTAACGATAGTACGGTTCCTGATCTGCCGTTTGATACAACGGCATTCACTATCGCCGCATCCTACGACCTACAAATTACCGAGATTTGGCCGGGACAAGCCGGTACGGATCTGACCGACGATTGGTTTGAAATTTACAACGCCGGTGGGGCTGCTTGGGTAGCCGGCTCTGACCCGGATTTGTACTACGATGATGACTCAGCCGATCCGGCGGTAGCGGATATGATCTCCGGCATCACCGATATCCAGCCGGGTGAAAGTGTCATCGTGATGGTCGATAGCACCGATACGGCCACCTTCAGCACCGTTTGGAGTCCGGCCTACGACTTGACGGGCATTGAGATTGGATACACCGGTGCCGCAGCCGGCCTGGGTGGCAGCTCTGATGCCGTCACCCTGTGGGTCGATGTGCCTAGCGTCAGCAACACCCCGGTTGATACCGAAGCCTACTCAAATGCCGACAGTAATGACGCACAATCTTATGATGTGGTCAATGCGGCCTACAGCACAGACGGTGGCGGTGCGGCAGCTCCGGGTACAAATGTGGCTGCGGCTACCATCGTTCTCGGCGGGAGCAATTCGGATGTTCCGGCTGTTGGCTCGCCTGGTAACCAAGGCCCTGTTGTGAGTAATCCCAACGCGACGACCGTTCAAGTTGATACTGCCAACCTGACTCCCTTCCTCAGTCTACCCGCCAATGACACCGGCTCAGCCAGCGGCACCATCAGCGACCCCACCGACCCGGCCAGCATCATCGGCATTCCGTTTGACTTTGCCGACCCTGATACCGATCTGGGCGATTTGACTGTTACCGTCACCAGCGACAACCAGAGCGTGGTGCCGGATATCAATTTGATTATGCTCGGTACGGGCGCAGACCGCGTCTTAACGATTACGCCGGTTGGGGTTGGTTTGGCTAACATCACCGTAACGGTTGAAGACCTTGATACCAACACAGACACCTACGTCATCCAGTACGCCGCTTCAACTGCTGCGGTTACCCCCAGCACCAGCCGCTTCCACACCGGAGCCTCCGACGGCTCAACCGCCATTCCGGTTGATGCTGATTATGCTTGGGTTGGTGATGATGAGGACCAGGTCTTACGCCTCTATGACCGCGATGACTCGGGTTTGCCTCTAACCGAAATCGACTTTAACAGCGCCCTGGGCGTGACTCAGGAAGTCGATATCGAAGGTTCCTTTGTTCTCAACAACACCATCTACTGGATCGGCTCCCACGCCAGTGCTGATCGATCCATTTTGTTCACCACCACCATGTCAGGTGCGGGTGCCAGCGCTACCGTGACGTATGGCGATAAATATACCAGTCTTCGCGATGATTTGATCGCTTGGGACAGTAACGATGATCACGGCTTAGGCGCTAATTTCTTTGGCCTCAGCACGTCATTTGAAATTGAAGGGTTGGCCCTGGCTCCGGGCAGCACGACTACCGCCTACCTTGGTTTCCGCGGCCCGCTGTCCGGCAATAATGCGTTGATTGTGCCGGTAACGAACTTTACCGCACTCCCCGGTTCCGGCGGCCCCGCTACCTTCGGCGCACCGATTCTGCTCGATATGGATGGTCGCAGTGTTCGCAGCATCGAATGTAACGCTAACGGTTGTGTGATCATCGGTGGCCCGGTTGGCACGGTCAACGACTTCAAGCTCTTTACCTGGAGCGGCAATTCAGCCGATGCTCCGCAACTGCGCGAGGCTGATCTCACGGCACTCAACACCGACGGCTCCTTCGAAGGTATCGTTGAACTGCCCAACAGCACCTTCCTGGGCAGCGACGGCGACACCGACAGCATCGCGCTGTTGGTCGATAACGGCACCACCGACTTCTACAACACCACCCAAGAGGCCAAAGACCTGCGCGATGAGTGGAAGAAATTCCGCACCGAAGTCGTCACCCTTGGTCCGGTTGTTGTGCCGATGACGGCTGCGCCGGTCATCAACGAGTTTGTGGCCGACCATGATGGAACGGATAATTACGAATACATCGAAATCTATGGCGATCCCAACACCGACTACAGCAACTACACCATTGTCGAAATCGAAGGCGATGGTTCAAGTGCCGGACTCATCGATGATGCCGTTGCGACGGTCGGGACAACCGATGCCAACGGTTTCTGGTTAGCAAGTTTTAGTAACGTTATCGAAAACGGTAACATCACGCTGCTCTTGGTCGAAGGCTACAGCGGCTCCGTGGGTAACGATATCGACACTGATAATGATGGTGTCATCGATACCACCTATTGGACCAGTATCGTAGACAGTGTCGGCAGTGATGATGGCGGAACAATTTATTCACCGGCCAGCTTGACGGCCAGTTTCGATGGCGGCAGCTTCCAGGTGGGTGGTGCTTCGCGCATTCCCGACGGCACCGACACCGATACCACTGCCGATTGGGTTCGCAACGATTACGATGGCGCGGGCATCCCTGCTCTCGATCCGGGCACACCGGAAGAGGGCGAGGCCTTCAACACGCCGGGAGCCACCAACCAAATCGTGACGCCGCCCGCTCCAGAACTGCAAATCACCGAAATCTGGCCGGGCAATGCCAACGGAACTAACCTCACGCAAGATTGGTTTGAGATTGTCAATACCGGCACGGTTACGTGGACGCCGGCCTTGGGCGATCTCTATTTTGACGATGATTCACAGGCTCCGGCTGATGCAGACCCTATCAGTGGCATCGCCGCCATCGCGCCGGGCGAAGCGGTCATCGCCATTGATGACACCGACACCGCCGAGTTCATTAGCGTTTGGGGGCCGGTGTACGATCTAACCGGTATCCAGATTGGTACCTACGCCGGAGCCGGATTAGGCCAGGGCGGTGATGGTGTTACGCTGTGGATCGGTGATCCGGTAGCGGGCGGCACCCTCGCTGACTTTGAAGCGTATCCGGCTTCCTCTGCCGGTGCTTCGTTTGATGTGGAGAAACAGGCCTTCAGCCAGGTTGGCGAACAACCCTATGAACCGGTTGAAACTGCGGTTAATGATCAGAACGAACCGGCCGTCGGCTCACCGGGTAATCAAGGTCCTGTTTTACCTGCGGCTTTGGTCATTACCGAGATCATGTACAATCCCGCCAGCACCGAAGATGACTGGGAGTGGGTTGAAGTTTATAACGCTGGTGATAGCACGGTTGATTTGAGCGGCTATGTTATCGACGATAATAACAGTGTGGCTCACAGCAGCGCAAGCATTGCCAGTGGTTCCTTACCTGCCGGTCAATCTGCCGTGCTGTACAACGCTGATGATGTCTCCGAAGCTGATTTCTTGGCGGCTTGGGGCAACGTCAACCTGATCGCCGTCACTGACTGGAATGCTATGGGGTTGGGTAACGGCGGCGATACAATTGGTATCTGGGACAGCTTTGCCAATTACGATGGTGATAACGCAACCCAAGCAAACGTTATCGAACAAGTGACTTATGATGATAGTTCACCCTGGCCGGTCGATGACGGCGCTGGTTCTATCTATCTCACCGATCTAGCCGCCGATAATAGCGACGGCAGCAATTGGGCTTTGAGTACCGACGGTGCTACCACACCGCTGTTCGATGCCTACACCGCGCTGGCCGCCGGTGGTAACAGTGGCAGCGATATCGGTTCGCCTGGTACGCCCGCCGCAACAGGTCACGAATTGCCGTTAACCGAAGTCTTTGATGACTGTACGCTGGCCGGCTGGCAGATTATCAGTGTTGATGCTGATACGGCCCATACCTGGTCGTGCAGCGAGTCCTTCAGTAATGTCGATGTCAACGGCTTCGGCGATAGCGCTCCGGCGGATGAGTGGTTGATTACGCCGCCGCTCAATATGGACGCCCAAGAGTACGACCGTTTGACCTTCCGCAACTACACCAACTTCACCGACGCCAACTACCCGCAGCTTGAAGTTCTCTACTCCACCGACTTCAGCGGCGATCCGACAACCGCGACCTGGATGGCGTTGAGCGGCATCAACTTCTCGCCGGAAGGCTCCGGCCAGTTTGTTGACTCGGGTGAGGTCGATCTGTCCGGCATCAGCGGCACCAACGTTTACTTTGCCTTCCACTACACCTCCAGCGGCACGGGCAGCGGCACCGCCGCCAACTGGCGTATCGACGAGGTCAACTTCTTTGAAGGAACCCCGCAAGGACAGCCGCTACCGTTAACCGAAGTCTTTGATGACTGTACACTGGCCAGCTGGCAAATCATCAGCGTCGACAGCGACACAGCCCACACCTGGTCGTGCAGCGAGTCCTTCAGTAATG
>JAGRBY010000395.1 GCA_020433835.1 Anaerolineae bacterium
GTTTTGAAGGAATAATTGTTTGGCTATGCGTAGTTTGTAAAACCCCTTATGCTACAAGAAAAATAAAGGAAAAAACAAAACTGATCATCTCGCTACGGCAGATGACTTTTTTATGCCCGGTAGAAAGTGAACTATGCGTTTAACCCCCACTATCTACGGACGATTTACGGACGCTTACCCCCTACACTATCCAAAAGTTGATAGAAGAATTGTGTTTCTGTTTCCAATGAGATCAAAATCAGGAGATAAAAATGATCAGGCTCGTGAAGAAATTCGGTGCTGCTGTCTTGTTACTGGTTATGGGAGTTATTCTGGGTGCCTTACTGGTCCGCCCGGCAGAGGTCGCTTTAGGTCAGGATGTTTATCAACGTTTTAGTACAGCTTATCCTCCCAGCCCTTGTAGTGTGACGGTGCAATCTCGGATCGATTTTACCGTAGATGGTAGTTCGAGTGGCGAGTGGATCGCCACTCCGCCTTCGCCTTGTACAGCCCCTACTTTCAATGTTGTGTCTGTCCCGGAGAATACAGCCAGCTGTGTCCAAAAGACGAACTCCAGGCGCGTGACCAAGATGAGTTGCAGTTTTACAGCCGAGCATCAAACAACAACCTTCTTTCTTGATTCCATTGCCGGGGATTAAGACAAGGTAACGTGTGTGGCTTTATATGATTTACGCAGCAGATTAGGCTTAAAATAAGGAGACAAAAATGATCAGATTCGTTAAGAAATTCGGTATTGCCCTCTTCTTACTGGCTCTGGGATTAATCGTGGGTGCTCTTGTGTTTCATCCGGCAGATGTTGCCCTGGGACAGGATGACGCGCAGCACTTTATTGTAGCGTTTCCCCCTAGCCCTTGTACTATAACCGTGCAATCTCGGCTTGATTTTGCCGTAGACGGCAGTTCGAACGGGTGGTGGCTGGCCGTGCCTCCATCGCCCTGTACAGTACCTACGCTCGACATTGTGTCTGTTCCAGAGAACACAGCGCGGTGCGTCCAGACTACAGAGCGCGCGCGTGCAGTACGGGTAAGTTGTGACTTTACAGCCGAGCATCAAACGACAACTTTCTTTCTTAATTCCATTGCCAGAGATTAAGACGCGACTATTTAAATGAAGGCGTTGCCGTTGCAGCGCCTTTTAGACTGATGAAATTAGCCTTCTGTTTGTTCAGTTTGGCGGGCGGTTTGTGCCTGCTGTGCTTCGGCCCGATATCGCTCAGCTGCTTCAACCTGCCCTAGAGCACCATTTACCTCAGTTAGTACTTGGAGACAAGCTACAATTCCAGGCCGGTCTTCGATTTCGCGGCGTAGGGCCAAGCTGGTTTGAAGCTGCTGCTGCGCTTGTGACAGCGCCCCCTCAGCCTGGCACACTTGGCCGAGATGATAATAGGCCATCGCTAAAAAATATCGCTCCCCAATATCGCGAAAAACCAGGATACTCTCTTCATAACTTTGTTTGGCCTGTTGAAACTCCCTCAGTTGCTGGTCAATTTGGCCTAAATAAAGCAATTCAAAACCTTCGTCCCAGCGCTGTTGGCCCTGACGGGCCAGATATAATCCGGTCTGAAACCGCTGCCGGGCCGCTTCTAACTTTCCCTGGCGTAAATACAGTTGACCAAACACACGTTGAAGGTTTGACAATAGCCATGGATTACCCAATTTCTGGATATAACCTTCGGCAAGTTGGAGATAGTTTTCAGCCTCTGGCCAGCTTCCCTTACCCTGTTGGGCAGCAATTAAGCCCCGAGTATCTGCTGCATAACCAAGTCGCCACAAATCGTCACCGCGTTGGAATAAAAGTAACGCTTCCGAACTGCAACGTCTGGCCTCGGCAAACTCACCTTTCAAAACTAGTGGATAACTTAAGCCCAGCAGAGCCATACCTTCGTCGCATTCTGGCCCATAATGGTGTAATAGCTCGAAACTTTGTTGGGCTAGCATCTGCCACTTCTCTACATACCCCAAACGGCCCATCAAATAACTAGACCACATCAATAACCGCCCCATAAGGCGGCCCTGCTGCGGCTCGGTCTTTACTAACCAGTCCAACTCAGGCAAAGTCTGTTCGAAGAGTTTTTGCCACTCTAAATACCATCCTTGAAATTCAAAGAAAAAGATCAACGTCTCCAGCGCCTGCCCTATAGCTTCAAGGTTTCCTGTTTGTACGGCCCACTGCCAGGCGACGCGTACATTCCCCATCTCGGCCCTGATTTCGGCCAATATTTCTAATTGACGAGGACCTTTTATTGGCTGCTCCCGCCGAGCCAGAAAGGTCGTGTAATAACGACTGTGTCGGGCTTGTGTGGCTTCAAGATCATCAGGGAAGTCGGCCAGCTTTTCGGCGGCGTACTGGCGCAGCAGCTCGTGCAATTCATATCGACCTGAGGGCGAGAAATGTAGCAAAGATTTGTCGACCAAGGCAGCCAACAGCGGGCCGGTTGCGCCGGTTATCTCTAGCCCGGCGGCTCGCTCAAAACCGTCTCGAAAAACAGAACATCGCTGCATCACCTTCCGTTCGGAGGGCGTTAGCGCAGCCCACGAAGCCTCAAACATCGCCCGCAAACTGCGGTGACGGGCCGGAACGTTGCTCCACTCGCCGGCCAAAATATCCAGGCTGCGCTCGATCTCCTGGACGACTTCGGCGCAGGTGAGCGTCCCAAGCCGACCAGCGGCCAGTTCCAGAGCCAGGGGCATACCCCCAACCAGACGGCAAATCTGGGTGGCATCCTCCTGTGCTTCGGCCAACGAAAAATGACGCCGGACGTGCCGGGCGTTGCTTTCGAATAAACGAACGGCGCTGAAGACGCGCAGCCTCTCTATGTCACCGCCGACTTCGTCTTCGGCAGGATAGGCCAAGCCCGCCAGTTCGAACAGCCACTCTTCACGTAGAAGCAACCGCTGGCGACTGGTAACCAGGAATTTAACCTCGGGAGCCTGGGCCAGGATACGCCGCAGCAAACCGGTTTGGGGCAGCAGGTGTTCGTAGTTATCAAGTAGCAGAAGAATCTCCTTTTCCCGCAGGTAATCGATTAACTGGGTTTCGGCCGGTGTCCGGCCATTGAAGGAAATGTTGAGGGCATTGGCGATGGTCGAGACGAGCAAGTCAGCCGATGCGATCCCCACCAGGGAGATGAACCAAACCCCATGCAGAAAAAATCGGGCGGTATCGGCTGCCATCAAGGCGGCTGCGGCCAGGGCCAGTCGGCTTTTGCCGATACCGCCCAATCCGCCGACTGTCAGCAGTCGACAATCCGGGTTAGCCAGATGGCCTTTGAGTTGGGCTAGCTCTGCTTCCCGGCCGATAAAGGGCGTTGGTGCCGGAGGTAAATTGTGGGGTAGGCTCATCCGTGAGGCTTTGATGCGCTCATATAAGCGTTGTGTTTCTATGGCCGGTTCAACATTCAGCATCTCGGCCAGGATACGGCAGCAGATTTCGTACTGAGCCAAAGCCGCACTGCGCTGGCCGGTGCGAGCCAGCAGCAGCATTTGATGGCAGTGAGCCTCTTCGTGCCAGGGTTCAAAGCTGAGCAGGCGATTGGTAAAGTTCAGAGCCGATTTATAGTCGCCGCGATGGGTATGATAGGTGATCAGGTTTTGCAAAACTTGGGTGATTTTTTGTCGCCACAGCTCCCGTTCGGCCAGCAGCCACATCTCAAAATCGGGGCAATCGTGCAAATAAATGTCCTCCATAAAATCGCCCCGATAGAGAGCAACGGCTGCTGTCAGTGCGGCTATGTCTGCCTGTGCTTGTAAAGCCCCAAACGTCAGCAGGTCTACCTGGCAAACCGTACTAACCTCAAATTGCACAATGCGGCGATCACCCCGGAAGCAGTTGGGCATAAGAACGGCCAGGTTGTGTAAGGCCCGCCGTAACTCATCCCGGCGTTTGGTCGCCGTCATATCAGCCCACAACAAATCGGCTAAGTAGGTACGTGATACCGGGCGCTGTTCGGCGGCCAAATAGCCTAACAAGGCCAGCGTTTTCTGTGAGCGAAAGCCGTGAAGGCGCGTTCCCTCTTGCTCAACCTGAATTGGCCCCAACAATTTTAAGGTTAATACCGTCATTATTTCGCCCTCCTTAGTACCAAAGGACCTATTTAGCAAGCCGATTAGGGGGACGTTGACGGACGATTTGCGGACGTTTGGGAATATACTAAGTTTACCACATTTTTTGACAAATGGATGTGTTGTGGGACACAAATACTAGTTATTGTAAAATGGAGGCAATAAATGGAATCTATAACTGTTTCGCAAGGCATAGTAATGCTTGATCCTAGATTAGAGGCTTTTGCCGATAGCATTTTCGCTACGATTCGCCTGGCCTCAACGAAGGCCGTAGCTCACACAGTGGATTCTGGTGAATACCCGCTCCCAACTCAGGTCGACTCTTTTGAGCAGATCTTTTTAACTCAATTTGCCCAACTTCGCCCAGTCCAACAAGACGCCGCACGCGCCTTAGTTATGGAAATAATCAATGTCGAAAAACCGGTTTTGCGTAAACGGCTGGGAGGTTTTGCTAATGTAAATTTGCATTCCGCAATCCCTATCACCGACCAGGTTTCTATTCCCGACATAGCCAGTCGTGTTGCAACACGTCGTGAAACTCGTGACGCCTTAGTATCAGAGAGAAATTATTTAACTTCCCAACCGGAAAGTTTGATCGCCAGGACAATGCCTGAAGAAGCACAAGCATCCACGAGTCAAGCTATTTTAACAGCAAACCTTATCTTTTTTATCGTAGACTTCATTAAGATGAAATATCAAGAATTGGGGGGTGAGTCAGGTTTTCTGGGCCCATCCTTAAGGGGTGAACTGGTTGCTCATGACAAGATCGGCCGGTATCAAATGTACTTGGGAGGTACAATTTATTATCACCCCCATAGCGGCGCTCATGAAGTACATGGTGCTATTCGGGCAAAATATGAAAGTATAGGTGCCGAAGCCAGCCCTCTAGGTTATCCAACAACGGATGAAAGCAAAACGCCAGATGGCAAGGGAAGGTACAATCACTTCCAAAACGGGTCAATTTACTGGACGCCGGAGATAGGCGCCCACGAAGTACACGGCAGCATCAGAAAGAAGTGGAAAAGCTTAGGTTGGGAAAAAAGTATACTTGGTTATCCTATAACAGACGAGTCTAAGACGCCTGATGGGATTGGTCGCTACAATCATTTCCAACATGGTTCTATTTACTGGACGCCACAAACCGATGCCCATGAAGTACATGGTGCTATTCGGGAACTGTGGAAAAGCTTAGGCTGGGAAAAAAGCCAACTCGGCTATCCTGTAAGCGACGAAATGCTGACACCTGATGGTAAAGGCCGGTATAGCGTCTTCCAAAACGGTACAATCTATTGGTACCCTGATCAAGGTGCTTATGTGGGTAGCAAACAGCCAATTAGCAAAATCGCATTTCGTATGCTAAAGGTTCATTGCATTGACGAAACTGGAAAGTCATATTTTAACTGGCTTGGCATAAAGATTAATGGCGAAAAAGGCCAGGACGATATGTTCATTGGTGGCACAGTCATTGACACCTACGGAAAGATATCTAAGGTAGACAAGATCCCACTTGGAGGCTATGACGACGGCACATGGTCTACTTTTAGCCCATTCCACTTTTTTGAGTTTAATATCAACCAGCAGGACAATATGTGGCCAAAAAACTTTATAATTACCCTGGTACTTGTAGAACAGGATTCGGGTGGTTATAGTGCGTTTCTAAACAAGTTGATGGACAAGTTACAACCCTATGTAGAGGCAAAACTCAAGGAATGGTTTAAAGAAACTGGATTTGAACTAGGAGGGCCTCCTGGTCTTGCCCTAGGCAGTATTACAGGTGAGGTAGCTGCATATGTTGTGCAAAAAATATTCAACTGGTTAAAAGATATTTGGAACGACGATATTTTCATACCGATTACGGTAAACGTCCAAATGCCGAGGCCAAATGCGCTGTTTGATCACGGTAATTATGACAGCGGTGATATTCGATTTTGGGTAAAAGGGCACAACGGACATTATGAGTGGTGGGGTGATTGGGTGGTTTTCTAATATCCCCAATCAGGCTAAAGCCCCCTTATCGGGCCGTCGATGTTTCGGCGGCCTGCTTGATTCTGGCAAATCGAGAGTTTATGTTATTCTCATTACAGTATTAGAGTACATTTGACCAATCTTCAATTTTTATGGCGGGTATTTTGTTAAAGTCACGATGGTTGCGGGTGACTAACGTGGCGTTTCGGAACGGTACTGTTGCAATGAAGCTTGAAAATCATCCCACTCACCATCCTGAGCAAACATTCCGGCAAATTGTTGCCAGGTATGGTCACCGGACTCCATATCTAACTCAAGCTGGACAATTCGACCGCCGGTCAATAATGCTTTAAGCGCCTCACGGGCTGTGGATAGGGCTGTTTCTTCAGAGTCCCCAGCTCCTACAATTTCAGGCCACTGCCGGACATGGGCAAAAAACTTTTCATTCTTTTGGGTAAGGAGTACATCAAAAGTCATCATCAACCTCGTGTGCAAGAATGTCTGGAGCTATTAGTTATTATACCATAGGATGCCGTCGTTAGGCCGCTTTTTGCTTTACATCAATACGCTCCGGCAAAGGACGGGTTGAAGCATCCAAAACGGTAATTCCAACCAGTTGTTTGTCTCGGTATCGAAACAAGATACCTTCATCGGTCATTTCGGTATCGGTTGCTTTTTGGGGGCGTTGAAAACTGATATAAAGTACATCGGCTTCTTGATCGTAATCTACCCAAAAGCGCGATG
>JAGRBY010000396.1 GCA_020433835.1 Anaerolineae bacterium
AGGAGCGACAAAGTTTACTTTGACCGCCAAAGCGGAGCTTTGTTGCTCCTGAATTTGGATGTGCTGAGACTATGATATTACAGGCCAGACGTTTTGTAAACTTGAGCGTATTTGTTCAGCAAAGGTCAACTGATTATTGAGGGTAGGCCAATAACAAGGAGCCGAATGCTGCCCATCCGGCTCCTTAATGAGGTCTAACATGTTTGTCTCTATCAGGCCATCGCCTTTTTGGCCTGCCGTATTCTATAATCCACCCCGCGAATGAATAACCTGCCCCGTTATCCACCCTGACTGGGCTGAAGCCAGAAACCCTATCAGACGCGCCGCATCTTCCGGTTGCCCCACTCGCCCCATTGGCGACTCATCGGTCCATCTCGCCGCAAGTTCAGGGGAAATCCAGCCTGTATCAGTGATACCCGGATCAACCGCATTTACAGTAATGCCCAATGGCCCCACCTCTGCACTGAGACTCACCGTAAAGGCTTCTACAGCCCCCTTCGTGGCCGCATAGGCTAATTCACCGGGCATTGGGCCTACCGATTGCCCTGAGGAGAGGTTGATAATTCGTCCATAGTCATTCCGGACCGCGCTCATTTTGTAGCGAGAGACAAACTCAGCGCACAACAAGGCCATGGCGCGAAGATTGACCGCATAATGTTTGTCCAGCCCGGCCGCGTTCAGGTTTTCAATACCATCTGGCATTGAGTAAGTGGCATTGTTGACCAGAATAGTCACCGGCCCCAATGCGGCTTCGACATAGTCAAACACCTGTTTGGGAGCTTGAGGATGGGACAGGTCAATTTCAAGGCCGTCCGCTTGACAACCATTTTGCTGCAATTCGGTCAACAATTGAAGCGGTTCATCCTGTTCTCCGGCCAAGCCAGTTTCATAATCATACGGCCGAAAATAGGTGATGAATACATCCGCTCCGTCACTAGCCAGCTTACGGGCAATCGCGGCCCCAATACCAATTTTCCGGCTTGCTCCGGTGATTAGGGCTATCTTGTTGGCTTGATGCTTCATTCTAACAATCCTGTTGGATTCATATTGAGTTGGCTAACGCCTTCGGCTTCACCTGTTGCCGGTTAGCGAGTCCACCCTCAATTACAGACTTGTTGGCGGGCAAAGTGACATTGATAAACCGAGCTGTAGGCAATCGGGTAGAAGCCGTTGTTAGCCGCATTGCCTGCTACTTCTTAACTGCTGCCACTACTACATAGCTAAATAAAGGCGTGCTGTTCACTCGAATAGCAATGAAGCGCCCGAATCGCCGAGGTCGCATGCTCGCCCCAATGGGTCTGCATCCGGAAAACCCACTCCCACACAGCGTGTTCTGTAAAACCCGCATCTACTAGAGACAGACCATATTCTATATCCCCATAAATGTCTGCAATATCATCAGCTAAATCACCGATGACTGGCTCTTCAGCAGGAATTGTGAGTGGATTGAATACTTCAGAATAGTAATTTAAGGGAAGGTTACCTGCATGTGTAAACACTGTGCTTCGCATACTTTCCCTGGTTTCGACAATTGGTGTAGGTTCTTCCACTTCTTGTACTTCACTTGTGAGCCGGATACCACACAAATAAAGTTCTGTAATCAACTCAAGGGCTTGTTTCACCGACTGCAAATTGGCCGGGTAATCCGACGTAGCCCAGTTGCAAAACCGCCGTGCGATAATTATGAATTGCTCACTGATTTCACTCTTGCTCATTTTCGTTTCTGGTGGCTAACATTTAAGGTAAGCCGCGCCCCGTCGAGAGACCACAAATCAGCGAGGCTCTCCCGGAGACACCCCACCGCTTACCCTGACTTCCATTAGCCTCATCAACCTCTCCATCATCCTACCCCTCAGCCGACACCCGCTCAACATTCTTCAACGCTTGAAATCACGCGATTGCGGGCTGGCGAGACTCGCCACAATCACCTATTTTTTTGCTGCTACATAACCCTTGTAAAAACGGGCGGCAGCACATTCGCGTGCATTGATTTGGTGGGTGGAGCCGCCGGGCGAATTATCCATCACTGTGGATTCCAATCCTAAACAATTTTGGGTGACATAAGCAGCTTATGTTAGATTTTGGCGGTTATTTTTCAAAGTCTCTGACGCATCAGTCCCATGTAACCATCCTCAAGGGTGGGAGCAACGGGCTGAGGACGGTAATGAGCCGCCGGATTGCCCATGACCCGATGCTGGATTTTGTCCTGCAACTGAATGCTGGCAATCAGGGTAAAATCACCCTCAGGGCGCTGGGTTTCCGTTTCGATGAGCCAAACCTGCCCTTGCACCTGCTCAACGAGTTGTTGCGGACTGCCCTGAAACAGCAGTTGCCCCTGCCCGATAATCGCCAGCGCGTTGCAACTTTGACTGATATCCGCAATGATGTGGGTGGAGAGAATGACTGTCCGCTCGGCGGCCAATTCCGACAGCAGATTGCGTAAGCGAATCCGCTCTTCGGGGTCGAGGCCAGTGGTTGGTTCATCCACAATCAGCAGTTTGGGCTGACCCAGTATCGCTTGAGCAATACCCACCCGCCGTTTCATCCCGCCGGAGTATGTTTTCAGGGGACGATGCGCTACCTCCGTCAAGCGAACTTTTTCCAGCACTGCCTCAATTTGTTGTTGCCGATTGGCTGACCGGGTAATGCCTTTCAAGATAGCAATGTAGTCCAGAAATTCACGGGCCGACAAGTTGGGATACACGCCCAATTCCTGGGGCAGGTAGCCCAACACAGCTTTGACCGCTTGCTTGCCTTTAGACGTCGAAAGGTCATGCCCCAAAATCTGGATACTGCCCGTTGTGGGGGCAATTAAGCCAGCCAGAATCCTGATAAGCGAGGTTTTGCCAGCCCCGTTTGGCCCGACCAGACCAAACATCCCGGAGCCAATCTTCAAATCAAGGCCGCGCAGGGCTTGAACATCGCCGGGGTAGGTTTTGGTTAAGCCAGTAATTTTAATCACGCCTTATCTCCTTTTACGCCAAATCCACATCAGCCAGCCCACCAGTCCCACCTGAACCGCACCCCCCACCAAGGATTGCCAGAGCCTGGTGCGATTAACAACCTGTTCAATCAGCGCCAGCGCTGATTGATCCAGTTGGTTGAAGATGCCGCCGCCAGCCGTCGCCCCCGGCCACCCAATCATATAATACAGTAACAAGGCGGGCCGGGCCGGATTAAGCCAATCCCAAAACGTGCCGTAGGTCACAAAGGCCAATCCTCCCCCCACCAGACAGAGCAGGGTGAATCCGCCGCCAACCAGCATAGCCCGTTGGGAGCTTGGTTGCCAGGCGGCCAACAAGCAAGCCAGGCCAGCATTAATCAGTGCCAAGGGGATAATGCCCATCAGCCACAACTCGGCGTAGATGGCCGCATCGAACGGCCCGACCAACAACTGCCAAACACCTCCCAGCAACAGCGCCGCCAGTCCCAGCCCAATGAACAAGTTAAGCCACAAACTCAGCACCTTGCCCGTTAGATACCAGCCTGGCCCCAGAGACAGGCTTTCCAATAGCTCCCGCAGGTCAAGCTGTTGATCTCTGGGAACCGTATCGGCTACGACCAGCGGCAACATCAACAGTAAGACTAACACCGTGCCCAGCCAGGTGACGGTCACGATTTCGGCGGTAATTGTGGCAGTCACTGCCTCCAGAGAGCGGCTACCAGTCAGCACGGCTGTGTTGTAATCGTCGAACTTGTCTCTGGCAAAAAACGCCCCCAACAACGAGGGCAACATAAGCGCCAGCCCCAGCGTAGGCAATGCCACCCGACGCCACTGCATTAAACACTCATACCGTATCATCCCCGCCAGTTGGTGGAGGGCAAGCAGGCGGGGCGAGGGAGCCGGGCTGACCGACACAGGGGCGGCAGGTGTCTGCCGTTGAATGGATGGTGGGCCGGATAAGCGACGACGCTTCACAGGGCGATTGCCCAACAGGAGTCGTTCCTCATTTTTCAATAAGCGGGGGGCCGTAAAAACGACCAGGCTGATGCCAACCAGACTCAAAAAGAGCCGATTGAGGTCGTAAGCGGCGTGGCTGGGCAACAGATATAGATGCAAAGGCCACATGAAGGGCCAACGCTGTACAAGGAAATCGCCAAAGACAGCGGCTACCACCCATAACAGGCTGACCAGTAGCAAGCTGTAAATGGCCCGACGGGTCATCAGGCTCAGATAGACCGCCAACCCACTCAAGCAGAGCAAGGGGGGCAACCAGCGCAGGATGTTGTTAAATAGCGGTTCGCCACTGAACGGGGCTACGTAGAGACTGGTCAGCAGTCCCACGCCCCCCAGCCACAAGCCCAGTGCGACCAGCCGCTCCAGCAGGAGCCAGGTGAGCGGACGAGACGTGGATAGCACCACTTCCAAAGCTGGCTCATCCTCAGGCGAAAAACGAAAGGCAGCCAGCAAAGCGGCCAGCGGTGGCAAAATCAGAGCCACAATGCGCACGGGATTGAGCGGAAGCCAGTCCATCCGTGCCGCTAGCCAGGCCATCGCCAACAGGGCGGCGAGGCCAAGGGCAGTGGGCCAGCCCACCAGTTGCAGACTGCGTTGCCAGGCCAGCCCCACCGGCGTAGTAGCCCGATAACGAGTCACGAGGCCAGCCCCAATCATAATCGCCAAGCCCAGCCCCAGTAACAGAGATAAACCTTGAATGGGTTGGCGCATCACGGCCGCCCGGATTACGAAATCGGTGTCAAAAACAGGCTGACCGGTTTGGGGCAGACAATCCGTGGGCGGTAGATGGGTTGGGTCATTGAGGTAACTTCGGATAAGATTGTTGGGACAAGGGCCGCCGCCACCCGCTACATTGTGGCTGGTATTGGGGACAATGATGGTCTCGCTGTGGCTTAAATCTTGGGCCAACACATCAGCGTAAGTCAGGGAGAGAAAAGGGTCAACCTGACCGAGCAGAATCAGGGTGGGGATGTCGCTCCGCACTGCTTCGCTATCTCGTTCCGGTGGCGCAGGCCACTGCTCACAGGGCAAGGGAGTCAGGCTGTGGGCATGGGCATCGGCCCAAGCTGTTTCCGGGATAATGGCGTTGGGTGCGGGGGCGGGTGCGTACAGCCCATGACTGCAAAAGACGGAATAGGCCATTGCCCGGCCCGGTGGTGGCCCATAACGAGTAAAGTTTTCGATGGTTGTCTGGCGTTTTTTTAATACAGCGGTGTAATCGTCGTCGCGGATATCATAAATCAGGGCCGGGAGTGATCGGGCCGGGACAACCAGCGCCGTATCAATCAGGGCCACGTCATCGAACTGAAAGCTGAAGGGGCTACTGCTAAACGCAGGCGGCATGGTCAGGAGCCGAGGTTTCTGCTTGAGGTGGGCCAATAAATTGTAAAAAACGGTGTCAAGGTTGGGGTAAAGAGTCCGGCAGAGCAGGTCTGCGGTACAGTGGTCAAACACGCGCCGAAAGTAGGTGGCGGTGTTGGTGGCCTCGTCCTGGCCGAGGTTGATGTGCAGGGGAAAGGCGGAATCCAGTACCACGCTCCGAATACCGTCGGGGTAGTCGCGCATGAGGGTCGCCGCCAACACCGTGCCATAGGAAACGCCAAACAGATTGACCTCAGTATAGCCCAATACCCGCCATAAATCGTTGGCATCGGCGGCGCTGGCGGCGGTGGTGTAGGCGGCCAAATTGACCCCCTCGGCCTGCCAGCGGTCTCGACAGGCCAGGTAGGGGGCTTGTTCCTGGGCTGGGGTCAAGGCTTGCCCTTGGGCTTGGGCCAACAGCGAGGGGACCACCTCAGGACATTCCAGGGCTGGCTGGGAGAGACCCACTCCGCGCTGGTCAAAAAAGATAACATCGCGGTTGAGGTCAATCACCAGCAGGCGGAAAATATCTGTAAAGCGGGGCAAATCATGCAAGGCTTGACTGCCGGGGCCGCCGTTGAGAAAAAGCAGGGGGTCGGGTTGGGGATTGAGGTCGGGGCTTTTCAAGATGGCCACGGCCAGCCGGATGGTGCGTCCAGCGGGAGCAGAACGATCTTCCGGCACCACCAGATAACCGCACTCGACGGTTTGATTGGCCGGTACAGGCCAGGCGCAAGGTTCAGGCTCAAAGCGGGGCAGGGTTGACCCGGTTTGAGCTTGCGCCGGGGCAGGTATAAGCCAACTGAAGACGATTAGCAGTCCGATCCAAAGAAAGCTGTTTAGAAAATGTTTCAATAAATACATTGATTGTATGTGTGCTAACCACCCAACGCTGAGTATCTGGAAAAGAATTTGGACATCTTTACACCAGCATTTTCATTGGAAATGATTAGGACGATGGCTTAATCTTTCCAACAAAATTCTAAGCCCATTATCCCACATCTCTCTGACAATTTCAATAGGCTTAATCACCCTCCAAAGCGCCGTAACCATAGGAAGGTAAACTCGAAATTGTAATTCCAAAATGGCAATCTCCAATCTCCAACTACCCCCTACACCCCCAACAAACCCCGCATATACGCCTGCTGTTCCGGCGGCACGCGCCGCTTAATCGCCGAGCGGGTTAGGCGACCGGCCTGGGTGTACCAGCGGCGCAGCGCCTGTTCGGCCTGCTTGGCCGCGGCTCGGCTGGCCTCAACCGCCTTGACCTTTTGTTGCTGGACCGCATCGGCCAAAACGTAGGCTTCCACCAGGCTCAAGGCGCGGGCCACGTGGGCCGCATCCCAGCCGTATGTCGCCAATTCGGCCTGTTTGGCTTCATCTAGTTTATCCACCATCGCCAACAGCACCCG
>JAGRBY010000397.1 GCA_020433835.1 Anaerolineae bacterium
GGTTTTGCGGCGCTATAGGGAGATGGGGCTAACGCCACCGCGAGAAATGGCCGGGATGATGGTTGCCGCCATTTTATCCGATACCATGCTGCTCAAATCGCCAACGACAACGTCGGAAGATGTCGCCGCCGTCGAATATTTGGAGCACTATCTGGGCGAAGATGCCCTGGAGTTTGGTCGACGGATGTATAGCGCCAAATTTGACATTGAGGCGCTATCACCGCAAGATATTGTCACCAACGACTTTAAGATCTTTTCGCTCGGCTCGAAAACGGTGGGCATCGGCCAGATAGAAGTTGCCGATAAAGAGCAGATTCTAACGCGTAAAGCGGAAATTGTGGAGGCCATGCAGAGCTATCAGTCCCAACACAAGCTTGATCTGGTCGTGCTCATGGTCAGCGATATTCTGCGTGAAGGCAGCGAATTGATGGCTGTGGGCCAAACCCGTGCGGTTGAAAAAGCCTTTGGAGTGTCGCTGAAGGAGCAATCGACCTTTTTGCCGGGGGTTCTGTCGCGCAAGAAACAGGTGGTGCCGCCTATTTCAGGGGTGTTATAACATCAGGAATAATTCGCTGAATTTGTTCTACGAGCTGCGTGTGGCGTAAACCTCAGGTAGTACGATGGTGGCCCAATGGGCAAGATCAAGGCCGGCGAGTTCTGAGGCGGCGACATATCGAAGCTCTACGATTTCAGTATTATCAGGTTTAAGATGGCCGCCAGTCAGGTTGCATTCATACACCGTCATCACATACGTTACTCTATCACCGTTGGCATAAACGACCTCAAACTCTGATCCGCCGAAAACACCGAGAATGTTTGTCGGCTCAACGACTAAACCGGTTTCCTCCAAAACTTCTCGAATGAGGGCATCAACGGGTTTCTCATTCGGTTCGATGCTTCCGCCCGGAGCAACCCACTTCTTCGTGTCGGCGTGTCTGGCTAAAAGGATGCGATTGTCTTGATCAAAAATGATGGCTGTCACAGACGGCAAGATCAACAATCCGTGGCCGATATGCTGACGCAGATTTTTGACGTAGTTTGATATGGTCATTAAACGCTTCCTTTTCACAAATGCAACTATAGATATTGCACCCTATTTTGGTAAAATGCTCAAACACAGATAAATGAAAATGAGGAGGTAGGAATCAGGAGTCAGTTTTTCCCTGATGCCTAATTCCTACCTCTTGATTCCTATTTTCCAGAGGAAAATCTATGGCCCAATCAAACCATCGCAACTGCGTTTACTGTGGAAGCAATGAGACACCGACCATCGATCACGTCGTGCCTCTATCGCGCTGGCGAGAGGTTGGTGTTAGCCGACGCGTGCTGGATAATGCATCAAATCGCGTGACAGCCTGTTTACAATGCAATCAGGCAAAGGGTGCTATGTTACCTCAAGAGTGGTTTGACCTACACCCGGAATATAGACAACGCTTTGTAAAAAAAGCGAAATATATATCAAATACCGTCAAAAAAATTGCCGGTCTTTAATTGGTACCGACGCTCCTCTAGCGAGCCTTTCGATTATCGGCAACACCTATTTAGCGTTTGCCGATAATCCTCA
Organism: Anaerolineae bacterium; assembly: GCA_020433835.1. The sequence goes on from JAGRBY010000397.1 coordinate 1,565, forward strand.
AATAAGGAAAAATATAATGCGTTTACACCATAAAGTGGCTCTTATTACCGGGGCTAGCAGTGGCATTGGCCGCGAAACAGCGCTGCTTTTTGCGCAAGAAGGGGCGGCTATTGTGGCCGTGGATATCAGTGATAAGGCTGGCCTTGAGACAGTCGAGATGATTATGCAGCAGGGGGGACAGGCGACCTATATTCACGCCGATGTGTCCCAACCCCAAGATTGCGAGCAGATGATCCGCCACGCCGAAGAGACCTTTGGCCAACTCAACATACTCTTCAACAACGCCGGGATTATGCACAGCCAGGATGACGACGCCATCAATACCGACGAGAACATCTGGGATTTGACCATGGCGATCAATGCTAAAGGCGTTTTCTTGGGGTGCAAATATGGCATTCCTGCCTTACGCCGGGCCGGCGGGGGATCGATTATCAACACGGCCTCCTTTGTGGCGTTGATGGGGGCAGCCACCCCGCAGTTGGCCTATACCGCCAGCAAAGGGGCTGTCCTGGCGATGACCCGTGAGCTGGCCGTAATCCACGCCCGCGAGAAGATCAGGGTTAATGCCCTCTGTCCGGGGCCGCTGCGAACCGAGTTACTGATGAACTTTTTGGATACCGAGGCCAAAAAACAGCGGCGGTTGGTCCACATCCCGATGGGCCGTTTCGGCGAGGCCAAAGAGATGGCCCAAGCCGCGCTGTATCTGGCCTCTGATGAGTCGTCATTTATGACCGGAACTGAGTTTGTTGTAGACGGTGGGATTACGGCCGCCTATGTAACGCCGGAGTAGATTACGCGATACCGCATCCGTTATTCAACGATTTTCAAACACACACTGATCTTATTATGATAGTATCTAACCAAGCCATTTCTAACCAAAAAAGCAAGAAGTTTAATCCACTAAGGGCACGAAGTTACACGAATAGAAGGCAAAAAATTTAGTGTTCCTTTGTGTGCCTTCGTGGATCATCTCACTTTGTTTGGTTCTGGCTCGTCCGGGCTAGGACTTACGCAGTTGACGCGACATCAGGCGTTTTGTAGCACGAATTGCCAATTTGTGCCTCTTTTGGCCCAAAAATACGAACAATTTAGCAAATTGTTCTACGAACTGCGTAAGTCATACTTATAATGAAGAAAGGGCTCGTTAAGTATGAAAACCATCGGTCTATTGGGCGGGATGAGTTGGGAGTCAACCGAGCTTTACTATCGGCTTATTAATGAAGGCATAAAAGCCAAACTGGGCGGGCTGCATTCTGCCCGTATCGCGATGGTTAGCGTTGACTTTCAAGAAATTGAAGAAATGCAGCATAACGGCGACTGGGACAGCGCCGGTCGAACGCTTGCGCTGGCAGCCAGGCAAGTAGAGGCAGCCGGGGCAGATTTTCTCCTGATTTGCACCAACACCATGCATAAGGTTGCGCCGCAAATCCAAGAGGCGATCACCATTCCGCTTCTCCATCTGGCAGATGCTACGGCCAAACGCATTCAAACGGCAGGAGTAAAAACAGTCGGCTTGTTGGGCACAAACTTTACAATGGAACACGATTTTTACAAAGGTCGTTTGGTCGAAAAGTTTGGGCTGAATGTCCTTGTCCCTCCGAAATCGGATCGCGACATTATTCATCATACCATTTACGATGAACTGTGTTTAGGCGTCGTCAAAGATGCCTCGCGTGATGCCTATTTAAGAATCATGGCAGATTTACAAAGCCGAGGAGCCGAAGGCATCATCGAGGGCTGTACAGAAATTGTCATGCTCGTCCAACAGCACCATACCGCTATTCCTCTCTACGACACAACGTCTATCCACGCCGAAGAAGCGGTTATGGAAGCAATACAAGGTGACTGTCACCCGCTATTTTAATCAGCAAGACAGATCGGCAGAGACGAATGGAAATAAAACAGGGTGATATTTACTGGCTTCAGTCAGCAGCGGGAAGAGACTCAGAAACAGACTATGCTCATCCCTACGTGGTTATTCAGGATGATGTGATTAACCGCAGCCGGGTTAATACCGTTGTTGTTTGTGCCTTAACATCGAACAAAAAACGGGCGACGGAACCCGGCAATGTAGTACTTGAGGTCGGAGAAGCCAATTTACCCCGACAAAGTATCATCGTTGTTTCACAGGTAGATGCTGTAGAAAAAACAGCGTTAGGGACGTATATCGGGTCGTTAAGCCGGCAGCGGATAGAGCAGATACTGGCCGGTATGCGGTTTCAGCAGTTGTCCTACTTCGCCCGTTATCATAACCGTTAAAGGTATAGGTTACGCACGCCCCCTAAGAAGCTGTTTGAAAAGTCAGCGTTTACAGAGTTGTCCACAAATTGTCACGGATATTCACTGATTTTTATCACACCTTTGATAGTATCTGTGAGAATCTGTGTCCATCTGTGGACCCTTTTAGGCTGTTAAAACAATTTCTAAAGAAGAGCATCATACCGTCCGTAAAACCGCCACACCCTGCCTTAGGATGTGGCGGTTTATAGATTAGGCTTCCTCCGTATCAGGCAAAGCCTTGGAGATAACGCCCATTTCGCGCACAACTTCACCGCCAACCATCAGGCTGACGACTTCGTCGATGCTGGTATCGGCTGCAACCCGTTCGCCCACTTTGTGACCACGGCGCATGATGATGAGCCGGTCGGCGACGGCAAAAACATCCTGCATATTGTGGCTAATAATGATGACCGGCACGCCCTGGTCGCGCAGGGTTTTGACCAGCGTTAAAACTTTGCGCTGTTCGTGAACGCCCAGCGCGGCAGTCGGCTCGTCCATAATCATCAATTTGGCGTTCCAGTAGATAGATCGGGCAATGGCGACGGCCTGCCGCTGGCCGCCGGACAGGTTGCGAATTTGCTCGGTTAGCGACGGGATTTGGATATCCAATCGCGATAAAATACTGGCCGACTCGTCCTGCATCTTGCGCCGGTTGAGGGTATGAAACAGACCGCCCAGATAGTATTTTTTGATTTCCCGACCGAGGAAGATGTTGGAGCCAACATCCAAATTTTCGGCCAGGGCCAAATCTTGATAAATGGTCTCGATGCCGACATCACGCGCTTCGCCTGGCCTGTCGAAGGTGACCGGCTTGTTATCGAAATACAACTGCCCTTCATCGGGGCGGTGGACGCCCGAGATGATCTTGATTAAGGTTGATTTGCCCGCGCCGTTGTCGCCGATGAGGCCGATAACTTCACCAACTTTAACTTCCAGGCTCACATTGTTGACGGCTACCAGGCCCCCAAAGCGTTTGGTGACGTTAGATACTTGTAGTAGTGTTTCCATGTTTTCTTCGCGCTCTCCCTTATCGGCCCATATTCCGCCCCAGCTGATCGACGACTACAGCCAGGATAACGACAAAACCAACGGCAATAAACTGCCAGAAGGGCAGCACGCCCAAAACCACCAGGCCAAATTGAATGGTGGCAATAATCAGCGAACCCACAATAGTGCCGGTAATGGTACCTTCGCCGCCAAATAGGCTGGCCCCGCCGATGACCACAGCCGCAATTGCGGTGAGCAGCGATGTTTCACCGGCATTGGCGGCCCCACTGGTAAATCGAGCTGCCCACAGACAGCCGGCAACACCGGCCAGCAGTCCGGCGATGGTATAAACCCAGATAATGGTGCGATGCACGGGTATCCCGGCCCGCACCGACGCTTCGAAATTGCCGCCGATAGCATACAAATGCTGACCAAACTGGGTCTTCGACAAAACAAACCAGCAGACAACCAGAACCACCAGCGTTATAACCACCACATTGGGCAGGAGGGGAACAATATCGGCCAAATCGGCGGTCTCAGCGGCTTCGGGTACGGCAAAAAAGCTGACGCCATTACCCGGCCACAAATATAGCAGATAGCCGTTGCCCAATTTGCCCAAATAGGAGGGCTGTTGGGCTACGGGATAGCCGCCCGATAACAGGAGGGCCGTGCCAAAGACAATCCCGCCCATCCCCAGGGTGCTAATAAAAGGCGGCACTTTCACTTTGGCCACCAGCAAGCCGTTGAGATAACCGGGAATAATCGCAGCTACGACTCCACCGAGCAGTCCCCCTAACAGGGTGACAACCGGCGATGCTCCGGCGGCATGGAGTGCTTGCATAATCATGGCTGCCACAACGGCTGCCAACCCCAAAATCCAGCCAACCGAGAGATCAATACCGGCGATGATAATAACAAACGTTTCACCCAGCGCCAGCAGCAAAATCTGGGTGGTGTAAATGAGAATACCTTGAATACTGCGTGCATTCAGAAAATCGACATCATTAAGCTGTTTAGAAGCAATTGTAAAAAATATGATAAGCAGCAACAAAAACGCCCAGGGCCACACTTTACGAATCAGGTTCAAGGTGGCGGCGCGGTTTCGGGTGGTTGATGTTTTCGTTACCATTGACGAGGTGTCGGCTTCGTTGTTTACAGTCATAACTCCCTCTTGAGCGTTGATTAGGTTAAAGACAACAGCAACTTTACAAAAGATATTATTGGAAATAGCGGCAAACCAGGTGACAGTCACTTTAAGAGACCCCATATATAGACCATTAAGTGACTGTCACCTAAAAGAGGGCCGGTGGTGCAATACGGCTGCCCACCGGCCCGGAGGTTGATTACTTGGTATAAATGAACTGCGCTACTTCGGGGTCATCAACGTTATCGGCGGTGATAACTTGATAGCCGGTCGGGATGCGAGCCGGAATGCTGGTTACACCATCGAGATAAGCCATGGCCATCGCTACAGCCAGGTAACCCATATCGGCCGGTTTCTGAGCAATAACCAGGTCGACCGTGCCTTCCCGCAGCTGCTCGATAGCAAACTCGGTGGCGTCGAAGGCCACAACTTTGACCTTGCCGCTCAAACCTTGGTTAGCCACCACTTGTCCGGCACCTTGCGCACTGAACACGTTTGTGCCGAAGATACCACCCAGGTCAGGCACACGCTGCAACGTCGCTTCGGTTTGGGCTTGTGCCTTGGAAGGGTCATCTTCGTTGTAGTCGACCCCAACCAGTTCGATGTCAGGATATTCTTCCAACGCCAGCTTGCAGCCTTCCTCTCGCTGGTCGGTAGTCGAGACGCCCGGCTTGACGTTTTGGATGTAGACTTTGCCTGCGCCACCCACGGCCTCGGCCAGCGCTTCACAGGCTATCTTGCCGCC
>JAGRBY010000398.1 GCA_020433835.1 Anaerolineae bacterium
AAGATTTTCATTGTCGTTGTCGTCCGGTAAGGACTGTTCGTCTTCTCTGAAGATATACATAGTCTCCAATCTCCAGTCTCCAATTTCCAGTCTCCAATCTCCAGTCTCTAATCTCCAATCTCCTTATCTCCCCATCTCCTCATCTCCTGATAACACTTCCTCATTATCCGTCGCGTCCCCCTGCCGATAATGGGCCGGGGTCATATTGGTTTCGCGTTGAAAGAGGCGATAAAAATAGCTGGGGGTGGCGTAACCCACCATCTCTGAGACGGCGGCGATGCTCATGTGGGTTGTTTTGAGGAGCAGTTTAGCTTGTTCCAGCCGTAAATAATTTACATACTGGACGTAGCTGATGCCCAGCGCGGTTTTAAGTAAAAAAGCCAGATGAGACGTACTGAGATTAACGGCGTTGGCCACCATATTGAGGCTAAGCTCGGGATGGCTCAGGTTGTTTTGAATATAGGCGATGGCTTGCTGGACAGGACCTTCGGCTTGAGGAGACACATTGTAGTCGCCCTGGAAATCCTCCTTGAGCGTCGAAAATTCTTCTTCAGAGCGCAATTGCTGGCGGTGAGCCAACTTATAAATATTTTCGCGCTGCTTCTGTTCTTGCCGGATTTGGTTTTGAACCTGGCTTAAGGCGACCAATAATTGGTTGGGTCGAACGGGTTTTAAGATATAATCAGCCGCGCCGAGCCGAAGTGCCTGTTGAGCATACAGAAAGTCATCGTGGGCGGTTAGAATAATGGTTTTGATGGCCGGGTAGCGGCTATGAATGAGCCGGGTCGCCTCTAAACCGTTCAACTCCGGCATCTTAATATCCATCAAAATAATGTCAGGTCGCGTCTGCTCGACTAAACGGATGGCCTCGCGCCCATTGGTGGCTTCGATAATCGGCTGAATATCCGGTTTTTCTTGCGTAATAATTTTAATGACGTTAGAGCGGATAATTGAAATATCTTCGGCAACCAGAAGACTTGGCATAGTTCATATTCCTCTCTAAAATTACCTGTTTTCCAATTTACGTCGTCATCGATGGGCTGTGGGAATAAATAGCATTATTCGGGTGCCCTGATGCGGCCCACCTTCAACGCGAATGTCGCAATCTTGGCCATAGATGCCGTCAAGTCGGCGGATAACGTTTTGTAAGCCGATAGAAGCGTCTTCATTCTGTCGGTAGGTGAACATTCGGGCATTAACCGATTCGGCAATCACCGGGTCGATGCCCGCGCCATCATCATACACTTCTAACATCATCCCCTGCAGCCAGGGATAGGCCCGCACCTGAATGGTAACGGGTCTGGCGACAGATTCAACCCCGTGGATAACGGCATTTTCAACCAGCGGTTGGAGAATCATACACGGAATTCTTTCTTGATAGAGTACGGGATTAACATCAATCTGTATCTTTAGCCGTTCCTCCAAACGCAGTTGTTGAATAGTGAGATAATGTTTAACAATATCTATCTCTTGCTGCAAAGAAACGGTCTTGGACATGTTCCGCAGGCTGTAGCGCAGGAGATCGCTTAAGCAATAGGCGATTTCTTGCGTGCGGGGGGCATCTTCTTCAACGGCCAGGTAGCCTAGCAAAGCCAGAGAGTTGAAAAGAAAGTGGGGGTTGACCTGTGATTGCAGCGCCCGCAGTTGCGCATCTTGTAGGGCTGCTTGCAGCGAGGCTTTCTCCTGGGTTTCGCGCAGGAGTTGGCCTTTGGTTAGGTTAGCCAAGCCCAGCTCGACGATATAGTTGGCTGTCAATTGGAGCATCTCTGCGGCAGCATCGATGCGTTCGCGGGGCAGTACGGGTATGGCCTGGGCTATTTTTAGGAGTTCGGAGCGAGGTATACCAAGATACTCATTACGCCGCACAATCTCCTCAAGCTGTTCATCACGCGATTCGGTCGGTAATATCTGACCGCAATAAATACCGCCAAAATATTCGCCGTCAATCACAATGGGGGCGGCTACATCGACCAAACCATTGGTGCAAATATAGGAGTGGGGCTTACCCGATTTAAGGGACTCAAACCCCCCTGCTGCGTCACAGGCATTGCAACGCGCACACCCTTTTTCCGTGGCGCGGATCATGCGGCATAAGGGCTGAAAGTTGCTGGCCCGCGTGACAGGCTGCCCGGTTTTGCTAACGACCATGGCCGCCAGGCCCATAGCCTGCGAAAACGTATCCTGAATACGTTGCAGAATGGGTAGGTCTATAATATCCTCAAGATGAGGTTCGCGGTTAATCACACCATTGTGTTTCATCGAATCTCTCTTAATGTCTACTACGCGAGGGAGCGCGCCAATTTGTAATGGTATTGGTTTCCCTGATAAAGACGTTTGGTAAATCTCAGGGGTTACGTCAGGCTCAATGTGATAGGTAAATTAAAATGGGGTACCCGACAAAATAGCAAAATCTGATTGATTTGTCAAATTGCCGTTACAACGAAGATGTATCGTCGATTTGTACACAAAAATCCGTTGATTTGTCGATTGAACCCCGGTTGATAATCCAGTATGATGAGATCAGTTCTATACGCTTTTTCTTCCTCTCACTAGGGCATAACCATAAGAAATAGGCCCCGGCAGCTCCCAATTGGCAGTCACTTGATCGATGCTAAATCACCATGTTTGAGCTGCTTTTGCCGATTTGTCAACAGTAAGTGACTGCCAACTGATTTTTTGGGCTGTTTTTTCCTTTAGAGCTGACGAATTACTGCTGATAGCTGACTATTGCGCAGGGTGTCAGTATATTAACCTCTATTTGTACGAAGATAGCAACGGTGTTATCGCGTCTATGCAGACAATTACGGCTTTTTCTTCAAAGTCAGACAACCGTATTCAGGTCGTGCGACCTGCCCTCAGCATGGTAGAGCCGGTGGTTAACCAACCAACCGGTTACCATGCGATGCAAACTCACCAAAAACTTCAATTAAATCTTCGCCGTTGCTGTGCCAGTCTTTACGTGGCCGTTATCCCGTTCGGTTGAGGCCAAAGTGTGTTCAGCGGCGCGGCAATCTGGCATCGATTGATGCCCAAAACATCAACGTAACTCTATTTTTTCATCATGATACGTACCGCAACGTATCGCTACCGTTAAAATCAAAGGAATCAAACAGTCTTTACAGGACGACAGCGACAATGAAAATCTTTTAGCCCTCACCCCGTCGCTAACGCGACTCCCCTCTCCCTTAGGGTGAGGGGTTGGGGGTGAGGGGTTATTTTCAAAGGAGATAAATCATGAAAGCAGCAGTTTGGCACGGCCAACGCGATGTTCGCATTGAAGATATACCTGAACCGGCAGCCCCAGGCGAAGGCGAGGTGAAGCTCCAAGTCGGCTGGTGCGGTATCTGTGGCACCGACCTGCACGAATACGCAGCCGGGCCGATCTTTACGCAAGTCAACCAACCGCATCCCCTGAGCGGGCGCTTGGCTCCGCTCACCCCCGGTCATGAATTTGCCGGAACGATAGTCGAGGTCGGGTCGGGCGTGAGTGGCTTCAAGGTCGGCGACCGGGTTGCCCCTAACCCTCTGTTGCGCTGCGGAACGTGTGCCTATTGCCGGCAGGGATTGCCGCACCTGTGTACCCAAATCGGCTTTATGGGCTGCCATTCTGACGGCGGCTTTGGTGAATACGTCAATGTCAACGTTGTGCGCGGCAGTAATCCGATTCCGGTACTCTACAAACTGCCGGATAAAGTCTCGCTTGAGGCCGGGGCGATGATCGAACCGCTGGCGGTGGGCGTTCACGCCACCAAGCGCGGCCACCTACAAGACGGGGAGACCGTGGTCGTGGTCGGAGCCGGGCCGATTGGGATTTGCACCATTCAGGCGGCGCGGGCCGCCGGAGCCAGCCAGATTATTGTGCTGGAAACCGCCGCCGGGCGAAGAAATTTTGCTGAAGCAGCGGGCGCAACCGCCGTCATCGACCCGACAAGCACCGATGCGGCCAAGGCCGTCCAAGACTTAACCAATGGTATGGGCGTTGACTGCGCCTTTGAGTGTGTCGGCGCTGAGCCGACGCTAAAAGCCGCCATCTCAACGCTGCGCAAAGATGGTCGGGCCGTGGTTGTCGGTATTTTCGAGCATCCGGCTGCACTCGACTATTTTGATGTCGTCTTCTTTGAAAAGACGATTATCGGCACCTTTGCTTACCGCGATGAGTTTGATCTGGTCATCGACATGCTGGCCGATGGCCGTCTCCAGCCAGAGCCGATGGTCACCGGTAAAATCGGGCTGAATGACCTGGTCGCCGGCGGGTTTGAGGAATTGCTAACGAATAAAGAGGGCAATGTAAAGATTCTTGTGGCCCCTGAATAGGTATTGCACACTTATTTTATCGGAAAGGAGGTGATCGACAGGTCGCATTTACCGTTTGTTAGTCTCTGTATCATTTTCGTTGACGGAGAGTTAATCGAAACGTATCAAACAAAAAATGTACCTATTCAGCCGCAAAGCGGGGCGTAAATCAGGCTGAGGCTGAGGCTAAGGCTAAGAAAAAAGCCAGGCAAACGCACCGATTGCTTGCGGGGATGGCGGCTTACCCTGAGTCGGTCTGCTTAGCCTCAGCCTTAGCCTTAGCCTCTTGAGTTCGACATCGCTGGGTTGAATAGGTTCCCAAAAATCATAGATGATTTTATGAGTCAAAGGAGAATCTTACATGGATATCACGCATGAAAAGCTGTTGTGGATGTATAAAACAATGCGCTCGATCCGCGCGTTTGAGGATCAACTCCACACTGACTTTGCCGGCGGTAAAATTCCGGGCTTTGTGCATCTGTACGCCGGTGAAGAGGCTGTGGCGACCGGCGTGTGCGCTAGCCTGACTGATGATGATTTCATCACCAGTACCCACCGCGGCCACGGCCACTGCATCGCCAAGGGTGTCGATATCAAAGAGATGATGGCCGAAATCCACGGCAAGGCCACCGGAGCCTGTAAAGGCAAGGGCGGCTCGATGCATATCGCCGATGTTAATAAGGGGATGCTCGGTGCGAACGGCATTGTGGGCGGTGGCCCGCCGTTGGCCTGCGGGGCCGGTCTTTCGGCCAAATTGAAGGGCACCGATCAAGTCACCGTCTGCTTTTTTGGCGATGGCGCATCGAACCAGGGCACCACGATGGAAGGGCTGAACTTAGCCGGAGTTTGGAAGCTGCCGGTTGTTTTTGTCTGCGAGAACAACGGTTACGCCGAAACGACGTCGCCTCAATATTCGGTCTCCGGTCAAGACATCGCCGCCCGCGCTCGCGGCTTTGGCATGCCCAGTGTGACGGTCGATGGGTTGGATGTCTTCGCCATCCACGAAGCTGTTCGGGAAGCCGTGAGCCGGGCCAGACGGGGCGACGGGCCAACATTCATCGAAGCGCAGACCTATCGCTATTACGGCCACTTTGAAGGCGACAGCATTAAGTATCGCGATAAGGATGAGGAAGAACAGTACCGTTCGCGCGACTGCCTGCAGCGCTTCCGCACTATTGTGCTTGAGCAAGGGCTGCTGGAAGAGGACGAATTAAGTGCGATTGATGCCGAGGTAAAAAAGGCTATCGCCGAGGCCGTCGCGTTTGCCGACGAAAGTCCGCTGCCGAACACAAAAGATATTTTAAGCGATGTGTATGTCAATTTCCCTGAAAAAGATCTGTGGCCCTTCCAAGCGGTGCCCGCGTAATTAAGGAGATAAACGATGACAGAGAGAATAATAAGTTACCGTGAAGCAATTAACGAGGCCCTTCGCCAGGAGATGGCCCGTGATAAGACGGTTTTCTTGATGGGTGAGGACGTAACCGGCGCATCCCACAGCGAAGAACCTGACCATCTCGATGCCTGGGGTGGTGTGTTAGGTGTCACCAAGGGCCTGGTTCATGAATTTGGCCGTGAGCGCATCCGCGATACGCCCATCACCGAATCGGGCTTTATGGGGGCCGGTGTCGGCGCAGCAGCGACCGGGTTGCGCCCGGTGGTTGAGTTGATGTTTATTGGCTTTATGGGCGTCTGCCTGGATCAGGTCGTTAACCAGGCCGCCAAGATGCGCTATATGTTCGGCGGTAAGGCCAAAATCCCGCTGACCGTGCGCACGATGATTGGGGCCGGCTTCCGCGCTGCGGCGCAGCATTCCGACTCGATCTATTCGACCTTTGTTCACTTTCCCGGCTTAAAAGTGGTGGCTCCCTCCAACCCGGCTGACGCCAAAGGGCTTTTAGCTGCCGCTATTCGCGATGATGACCCGGTTATCTTCTGCGAAAACAAAATTCTGTACGACACCAAAGGACCGGTGCCGGAAGGCGAATATATTATTCCCCTGGGCAAAGCTGACATCAAGCGCGAAGGAACGGACGTGACGATTGTCGCCATCTCGAATATGGTCAACGTGGCGCTGAAGGCCGCTGAGCAGATGGCGAACCGCAACGGCGACTCGATCAGCGCCGAGGTTATCGACCTGCGCAGCTTATCGCCCTTGGATGAAGACACCGTTTTGGAGTCGATCAAGAAAACGGGCCGGCTGGTTGTGGTCGATGAGGATAATCCGCGCTGTAGTGTGGCTACCGATATTGCCGCTTTGGCTGCGACCCAGGCCATCGAATACCTGAGCGGCCCGGTTCGATTGGTGACCGCACCCCATACGCCGGTTCCGTTCAGCCCGGCTCTGGAAGATTTCTACGTGCCTACACCGCCCAGGGTGATACAGGCCGTAAGAGAAACCATGATGTAGCAAACAACAA
>JAGRBY010000399.1 GCA_020433835.1 Anaerolineae bacterium
GAATTCAAATAATGTATGTCGTTGAGACCTAGTTGTAGGGTAAATTTTTTAGAGAAGGTCTCCAGCCGTTTCAATTTTCCGGCTTTTGGTATTTGAGTTGAGTACGGAGATTGCGTTGTTTTTTTGCCACACAAAATTTTTGAGGTTATCCCAGCCGTTCTTAACCCCAGATGAAGGCGCTCCATGGCAATTGTACCACCACCGCCGCCAAAGTAATCGCTTGAATGAATATGCAAAACCTTCACTATGTCAGCCTCGCCATCTTGTCACACTGGCCCACCCTAACAGACCAAGAAACCAGCGTGATTGTTGTGTGACTACCACGTTATTAGGTGACAAAATTTCTCTCATTACTACCTAAACATTTAATAAAATCAGTTCTGATGATTCCGGTACAAAAGGGGTAAATTCTGTATCCCATTCCAATAATGGGCGGACAATGCCGTTCATCCCTCCGGTCCAATCACCCCGAGCCGCGTCTTTTTCATCAGTATCAGCCATGTAAAAAGCGACCAACTCTGATGCACTAATATGTGGGGTTCTCGTTTGCAAAGTTAGCATCCCAATGCCAACAAAGGTCATCCCATCAGAAAGAAAATTACCTGGAATCCAGGCAGAACTGACGTAGCGTCCCGGTGGGCGTATCCGATTTCGCCATTTAGGATCAACGTCAATAGCGGTAAAAACCTCTATGCCTTCCTGGTTATGAAGTCTGAAATGGGGCAACAGCATGTGTCCATCTTCAAAGACTTCGTATTCCATCTCAAGCTTAACCGGTTGACGAATATCGATAGTATCAGAAATCTCATCATTCTGGTTACGCACGCGCACCGCCCGGAGTTTTACAACCTTATCACCAGGGGCTTGATTTATATCGAACCACTCACGTACGGCGCTAGTGCCACCGTCCGCATTCAAATAGTTTGTCACCACTTTACTCGATGGGCCGTCGTCAACCACGGTGCCGCTTTCCAGCATGATGGCTCTTTCACACAGACGGGTTATGGCTGACATATTGTGCGAAACGAATAGAACGGTTCGACCAGATTCGCCCACATCCTGCATTTTGTTGAGACACTTTTTCTGAAAGCGTACATCGCCTACCGCCAGCACTTCATCAACGATCAGAATTTCCGGTTCCAGATGAGCTGCTACGGCAAATGCCAGCCGTACCGTCATGCCGCTGGAGTAGTGTTTAATAGGTGTATCAATGAACTTTTCCACTTCTGAGAAGGCCACAATTTCATCAAACTTTTGGTCAATTTCAACTTTCCGCATCCCCAAAATTGCGCCGTTGAGATAGACATTTTCCCGGCCGGTCAACTCTTTGTGGAAGCCGGTGCCAACCTCCAGCAGCGAACTGACTCGCCCACGAATTTTCGCGAAGCCTTCTGTCGGTTCGGTAATACGGGAAAGAATCTTTAGCAGCGTACTTTTACCGGCGCCATTAAGACCAATTACACCCACAACTTCGCCTTGTTCAATCGTGAAAGAAACATCTCGCAAGGCCCAAATTATCTCGTCTAATTCAGCCGCACCGGTAGCCTCACCTTTTAATAATCTGCCGGCACGCCGAAATGGGGCAGAAATTCCATTGGCAATTTTGTCTCTGAGCGTCGCATGTTTATTAATTACGTGACCAATGTGGTACATTTTGCCAATTTTTTCAGCCCGAATAGCAAATTTACTCATTAGTATCTTACCTCAAACCACGTCTGCAAATGTTTTTTCCAAGCGCCGAAAATAAAATAAGCCGGTTACCAGTAAAATCGTTGCTGATAAAGTAGAAACAATAATTAACATCCCGGGAGCCGTATCTGTCCCCAACAGAGCCCAGCGAAAGCCGTCAACCACCCCTACCATCGGATTGATGGCGTACAAAGCCCGCAGAGTTGGGTTTTCAATCAAACTCGACGGGTAAGCAATAGGAGTGGCAAACATCCAGAACTGGGTGATAAACGGCACAGTATATTGAACATCTCTAAATTGAACGTTCATAGCCGATAACCACAGAGATGCTCCCAAGGCGGTAGCAAAAGCGAGCAGTAATAAAAATGGCAGCCAGATTACATTCCAGGTCGGAGCGATGCCATAAAAAGCCATCATAAACATTAGCACCACAAAGGCTACCGCAAAATCTACCAATCCGCCCAACACTGACGAAATAGGCATCGCTAAGCGAGGGAAGTAGATTTTTTTTATCATGCTTGAACCGCCAACCAAACTATTGGATGCTTGCGATAAACGTGTGGAAAAAAATGTCCAAGGCACCAAAGCCGTATAGCTAAAAATGGGATAAGGAATGCCATCCGAGGGGACGCCGGCCAGTTTACCAAAGAAGAGGCTAAAAACTACCATAGTCATAAACGGCTGCAAAATTGCCCAGGCCGCGCCCAGAACTGTTTGCTTATACCGAACTTTAACATCACGCCAGGTAAAAAAATAGAGTAATTCCCGATATTCCCACAGTTCGCCCAGTTTGAGCGATGCCCACCCTTGCGAGGGCTTGATCAGGGTAATCGGAAGATCGCTAACGTCAGCATCAGGGCTACTTCGACCAGGTAGTTCCTGAATTTGATTTTCTGAAATCATCAACACTTTCTCCTATGCAAGTAGCTTATACCAAGTCTAGATGTTTCTGACAGCAGATCGAACAACCGTTTCGGCAAATTGGTGGGTTGCTATCACTAAATCTTCGGGGGTGCCGATATCAATACACCGGCCTTCAGCAAATCTGAGAGACTCTACATCCAACCCGTTATCAATAGCGGCTTGGAAGATATCACCCATAAAAATTTCTTTAGTTCTTATCGTATCATCGCCTAATTTTTGGGCTAGAAACTGGTGCATAAATGTTGTAAAAACAGGCGTCCAAACGGCAATAATCCAGGTATAGGTGAGTGATGTTTGTTTGGGTTTAATGACAACCCGCCTCACCCGCTGGTGTTCATCAAACTCGACCATATCCATCTTATGAGGTTTATCGGCGGGAAACAACCCCAATACTACATCGGCCTTAGTTTCAGCCTGATGTTTGAACAGGCGGGGAAAGGCGTCATTAGGTTGAAACAGAATATCGGGAAAACCAAATACGATATTGGCCCGGCGAACAAAAGGGTAGGCCTGATCAAGCGTAAAAGGAGTACCGTAGGGTAGATTCATCATTAAATAAGCCAAGGGTAAGCCCACCAATGCGCCGTCGCCCAAATAGGCTGGAATATCCCATTTCCCTTCACGCAAAATGATATAAGCTTTGCTTGCCCCGGCCTGCTGCATCTTCTCCAAAAGATAGTGACAAACTACCTTTGGACGAAAATCATCCTCACCGACCAAGCGAAAGCCAACCGGATATAATTCTTTGCTGCACGGCAAAGGAGCCAGGCGTGTAGCTTGGCCCCCGGCAGGAAGCAACCCGATAATCTCCGGGCTGTGATCAGGCTCGTTTTCAGGAATTTTCATACTGTACCACAATCACCTATGCATTGAAAAAGCGGTTATTTTGTTCAGTCCGGAGTTTATCGACCAGGCGTCCCTCGGATAACTCTATATCATTATAGGTAAGGGTTTGATCCTTGGGTACGTCGTGTTTCAAACGGCAGCCTTCAGCCAGTCCCATCGGTAATAGGTTTTGAGCTTGCACGATCTCGGAATTTTCACACTCACCGTAAGTCATGTAGTAGCCGATACCGTCGATGACCTGGCCGGCCTTTAAATCAATCTTGGCAGTGGCGACGACATCGACATAGGGTTTGCCAATCGGCGCTAGAGTAGCATCATTAAAAAGGACGGCCCTGGCTACCGTCGTCGGTACCTCAAAATGGCACAAGTGGTAGGGTGTATAGAAACAGTAGAGCGGCCCTTCACCAAGTTTGTAAAGGTTCAGATAATGTTTTTGAGTAGGATGATCATGTGTCCCCAGCACAAATACGCCGGGGCCGGGCGCGGCCCCAACGACATAATCAACAATGCCAGGGCCATCAAGTAATGCCTCTAACGGGTACAAATCGGCGACCTCTTGAATAGGTGTGCCTGTTGGCACGGTCGGTCCACACATGCCTCGTTGGGCCACGCGCATACCGGTGCCGTTGGCCACAACGGCCTGCTCAAAAGATATTTTTGACCCGTCGGCAAATGAGGTAACAACGTGCGACTTTTGCCCCCACCGACGAGCGAAAGCTTCTTGGGTGGTGGGATTCCGATATGGATCTTGCAGTCCTTTGATGTTGCCACATAGGACCGGCTTCACCCCAATGCCTTTGACAAACCGGTAAAGGTTCATGATCACCCCCGGTTGGTCGCCGTCAGCATTGGTCAAAACCACTCCGGCTCGATCGGCATACTGTTTAAGTATAGGGCCGATCGTGCCGTCGAGTTCAGCATTCATCATAATTACATGCTTGCGACACTCAATAGCCTTAAGGACCAAATGAGCGCCAAACTCCACCGCCCCGGTCACTTCGATGATAGCGTCAATATTTTCAGCCTCGGCTAACAAGAAAGCATTTTCGGTAACGGCATACTTGCCTTGGACCACGGCTGATTCTAATTGAGCCACTGTCTCGACGGTTTCAACAGTTTCAACACCGGCCTCGGCATAGGCTCGCTTTGCACCGTCGAGATGCCGGTTGGAGATAGCCACCAGTTCCATCCCTGGGACAGATGTAAAGATTTGCAAGGCAATGCCGCGCCCCATAAAACCGGCCCCAACCATTGCTACCCGAATAGGGTTACCGGCCTCCTGTCTTTGTTCTAATGCCTTGTCGATAATAATCATAAAACGGTTCTCCAAGCCTATATCAAATGAA
Organism: Anaerolineae bacterium; assembly: GCA_020433835.1. The sequence goes on from JAGRBY010000399.1 coordinate 4,806, forward strand.
ATAATCAGGCCAGTTTTTGTCTTTTTCAGAAATCACTTCAACTTCAAGCGGCCATTGGATGGCAAAAGCCGGATCATCATACCGCAACCCACTCTCAGCTTGTGGGGTATAAAATTGTGAAACCATATAAAACGCTTCGGTATGGTCAACCAGGGTTTGAAAGCCGTGGGCAAATCCTTCTGGCACGTAAAGCATGCGGTAATTATCGGCGGTTAGCTCTACCCCCAGCCACTGCTTAAAAGTCGGTGAGTCAGGCCGGAGATCGATAATAACGTCATAAAATGCACCCTTTATACAGCGAACCAGCTTGCTTTCGGCGTAGGGGATTTTTTGGTAGTGCATACCACGCAAGGTACCCTCACGCTGACTATAAGAAATATTAACCTGGGCTACCCGAGGCACCAGCCCTTGGGCCTCAAATTCATTTTGACACCAACCTCGAGCAAAGAAACCTCGCTGATCCTCAATTTTTTGAATGTCGACGATATAGGCATCTTTGAGACTTGTTTCAGTAAAGATCATCTATTCCTCTTGACGGAGAGATTCTTGTTTATTAATTTTTCCAATAAAAGTCGGCATCAATCTGCTGAGTGTGAATGAGATGCTTCAGTTGCTTCAAACGGGTGTACGCTCGGTAGTTGAAGATATCATCAGACATGCTAATACGTTTAAACATCTCATACATCTGCTGAGCGCCTATGGCCGCATCTCGCTGGCATTGGAAGCCAGGTAGTTGGCTGTTGATTTTATCAAAGGAAACCCGATAACTGCGATTATCCCCGTCGCTGCTGCCAAAACTTAATTGGCAGCCGGGAAATGTATCAGCCACAATTTGAGCAATTTCTTTAACCCGATAATTCTCCTTGGTATCTCCGACGTTAAAGACCTGATTATGCACAGCTTCTCGTGGTGCTCCCAAGGCGCAGGCAAAGGCTTGACAAATATCAAGTACGTGAACTAGCGGCCGCCAGGGGGTGCCATCGCTGGTCATTTTGATTTCATTAGTTGTCCAGGCCAACCCAGCTAAGTTATTCAAAACAATGTCAAAGCGCTGCCGGGGTGAAGGTCCATAAGCCGTAGCATTGCGGAAAAAGGTAGGAGAAAAATTATCATCGGCCAGAGCCGATACATCACGCTCAACCATGACTTTACATTTGGCATACGCAGTTTGCGGATTTACTTCTGATTCTTCAGTCTTATATCCCTCAGCGCCGCCTACGCCATAAACACTACAAGAAGAGGCATACAAAAAACGGCTAATACCCATCTCTTTACACAGACTGGCCAGCTTAACACTGCCGACATGGTTAATTTTGTAAGTAATATCCGGGTTCAATTGCCCCAACGGATCATTTGATAGCTCGGCCAGATGGACAACCGCATCGACTCCGGTTAAATCTTCCGGCCCAATATTTCGCAGGTCTTTGTTGATAAATTGAGGAAAGTTAAACTGACCGGTATTATATAACCATCCATCACGGTAAAAACCGGTATCAAGACCAATTACATCGTACCCTAAATTTAATAATAGCGGCCCTAACAACGAACCTATGTAACCGTCAACACCTGTAACAAATACTTTCATTATATGATTACTCCTTATACCTTGTTGTTGTTATTATTATTAAGATTCTCGGTGAGGAACGACTACAAAACTACCACACTTTCCAAGGCGCTTCGTTACTCTGCCACAACCCTTCCAAGACATTTTTATCACGAAGCGTGTCCATCGGCTGCCAGAAGCCATAATGACGAAAGGCTGATAATTGTCCATCCTGAGCCAGCTTCTCCATTGGTTCTCGTTCCCACACGGTATTATCACCGGCAATATAATCCATCACGGCCGGCTCCAAAACAAAAAAGCCCCCATTGATCCAGGCC